>JANNLM010000027.1:0-5001 GCA_031396825.1 Gammaproteobacteria bacterium
TTGAGCAGGCTGGCTGCCATCAAGAAAGCCTCTGAAATGCCGGTTTTTGCTTCATTTTCCGGGCATTGACAAAGGCCCGCCCCGTCAGAATACTACGCGCCCTCCGTATCCCCCCGTAAGCGAGTTCTCCCTTGGCCAATATCCGTTCGGCGAAAAAGCGTGCCCGTCAGGCCGTCGTCGCCCGTGCCGCAAATACCGCCCAACGCTCGATGTTCCGTACCCTGATCCGGAATGTCATCAAGGCCATCGACGCCAAGGACAAGGCCAAGGCCGAAGCCGCGTACAAGGAAATGGTGCCGGTGCTGGACCGTTATTCCACCAGGGGCATGATCCACAAGAACAAGGCCGCGCGGCACAAGAGCCGCCTGACCGGGCGCATCAAGGCGCTGGGCTAAAAAGGGGACGCAACCCTTTTCCTCGGCTAAACAAAAAACCGGCGAAAGCCGGTTTTTTGTTGCCCCTCACCCGCGCGCTTCGCGCGCGACCTCTCCCCGCAAGCGGGGAGAGGTGTTTCAGGGCAGGACCAGGTTGTCGCGGTGGATCAGCTCGGGAGCGCCCGGGTAGCCCAGCGCCTCCTGGACCTTGGAACTGGCCAGGCCGAGGATGCGGCGGGATTCCGCCGCGTCGTAGTTCACCAGCCCGCGCGCGACCTCGCGACCGTCCGGGTCGAGGCACAGCACCAGGTCGCCGCGGCCGAACTCGCCTTCAACTTTCTTTACGCCGACCGGCAGCAGGCTCTTGCCCTTGTCGCGCAGCACCTGCGCGGCGCCGGCGTCGAGGTGGACCTTGCCCCGCACCTGCAGCTGGCCGGCGATCCAGCGCTTGCGCGCCGCCATGACGCCCTGCGCGGGCTTGAGCAGCGTGCCGATCACCTCGCCCTGCGCCAGCTTCGCCAGCACCGAAGGGAAGCGGCCGTGCGCGATCAGTGTCGCCGCGCCCGAGCGCGCCGCCCAGCGCGCCGCCAGCAATTTGGTGCGCATGCCGCCGCGGCCGAGCTCGCCGCGGCCCTCACCGGCCATGGCCTCGAGCCTGACGTCGCTCAGCTCGGCCTCGGCAATCAGCCTGGCGTCCGGGTTCGCGCGTGGATCGCCGTCGAACAAGCCGTCCTGGTCGGTCAGGATCACCAGCACGTCGGCCTCGATCAGGTTCACCGCCAGCGCCGCCAGCGTGTCGTTGTCACCGAGGCGGATTTCGTCGGTGGCGACGGTGTCGTTCTCGTTGATGACCGGGATCACGCCGAACTCGAGCAGCGACTTGAGCGTGCCGCGCGAGTTGAGGTAACGATCGCGGTTCGACACGTCTTCGTGCGTGAGCAGCACCTGCGCCGTGTGCAGGCCGTGCTGCGAGAAGGCGGATTCCCAGGCCTGCACCAGGCCCATCTGGCCGACGGCGGCGGCGGCCTGCAGCTGGCTGAGCACCGCGGGGCGCTGCTTGAGGCCCAGCCGCGCCATGCCCTCGGCCACCGCACCCGAGGACACCAGCACGACCTCGCGGCCGTCCTTGCGCAGCTTGGCGATCTGGGTGGCCCAGTCGGCGATGGCCTGCTTGTCGAGGCCCGCGCCCTTGGCGGTGACCAGGCTGCTGCCGACCTTCACCACCCAGCGCGCGGCCTTGGCGATGCGCTCGCGACTCACGAGCGTTTCCTGGACCTGGCCTTGCCTTTGGCTGTGGCCTTCGCCTTTGCTTTGGGCTTGGCTTTAGGCGTGGCCTTGGCCTTGGCGGGAGTCCTGACCTTGGTCTTGGCCTTGCTTCCGGGCTTGATGATGCGCGGGATGTGCGCCTTGGCCTTGCCCACCAGTTGCGTCGCGTCCTCGTCCTTGGCCGCCGGCTCGCGAACCACCCCGCCCGCGGGCTCCGCATCCGCGAGCGGGTGCGCATCGATCCAGTCCATGACCGCGCGCGACAGCTCCTGGGTGCCTGCCTTCGTGGCGGCCGAGATCATGAACCAGGGCCGGGTCCACTTCAGCTGCTTCACGATCTTCTCGCAGTGCGCGCGCGCGTCACCCCGTTCATTGGCGGGGCCGAGCAGGTCGATCTTGTTGAACACCAGCCACTGCGGCTTGGCGGCGACGTCCGCGCTGAACGCCTTGAGTTCGGCGTTGATCTTGCGCACGTTGGCGGCGATGTCGCTCTCGTCGGGCGGCAGCACGTCCAGCATGTGCAGCAGCAGGCGCGTGCGCTGCACGTGCTTGAGGAAGCGGATGCCCAGGCCGGCGCCTTCGGCGGCGCCCTCGATCAGGCCGGGGATGTCCATCATCACGAAGCTCTTCAGCGGCCCGACCGAGACCACGCCCGGCTGCGGATAGAGCGTGGTGAACGGATAGTCGGCGATCTTCGGGCGCGCCGCGGATGACGAGGCCAGCAGCGTGGACTTGCCCGCGTTCGGCATGCCAAGCAGGCCGACGTCGGCCATCAGCGAGAGCTCGAGGCGCAGGTCGCGCTGGTCGCCCGGAGTGCCCGGTGTGAACTGGCGCGGCGCGCGGTTGGTGCTCGACTTGAAGCGCGCGTTGCCCAGGCCATGCCAGCCGCCCTGCGCGATCAGCAGGCGCGCGTTCTTCTTGGTGAGCTCGCCCATCAGCTCTTCGGTATCGGCGTCGTAGATCTGCGTGCCGAGCGGCATGGCGATGTCGAGGTCGGCGCCGGCCTTGCCGGTGCAGTTCGCCCGGTGGCCCTGCTCGCCGTGCTCGGCGCGGTAGACGCGGTTGAAGCGGAAGTCGGCCAGCGTGTTGAGGTTGATGTCGGCGACCGCATAAATGCTGCCGCCGTCGCCGCCGTCGCCGCCGTCCGGGCCGCCGAACGGGACTTTCATCTCGCGCCGGAAGCTGGAATGACCGCGCCCGCCGTTGCCGGCTTCGATGCGGATGGTCGCTTCGTCTACGAATCTCATTGGCTTCCCAAAAGGGGACGCACATCTTTTTTAAATATGTGCGTCCCAATTATCAACTTCAACAAAAAAGGCCTCGAGAGAGGCCTTTTTGTCTGCGTGCCCGGTGGTCAGCGGACGATGTTCACCACCGTGCGCCCGCCCTTCGGCTTGAATTCAACCTTGCCGTCGGACTTCGCGAACAGGGTGTGGTCGCTGCCCATGCCGACGTTGACGCCGGGATGGAACGTGGTGCCGCGCTGACGCACCAGGATGTTGCCGGCGATGACGTTCTCGCCGCCGAACTTCTTGAGGCCGAGTCGCTTGGACTGCGAATCGCGGCCGTTACGGGTACTGCCGCCTGCTTTTTTGTGTGCCATTGCTGTCTTCCTGGAATCGGGGCCTCAGCCCACGATCTCCTTGATCTTGATCTCCGTGAAATTCTGGCGGTGACCCTGTTCCTTGTGCGAGTTCTTGCGGCGGCGGTGCTTGATGATGCGGATCTTGTCGCCGCGGCCGTGCTTCACGACTTCCGCCGTGACCTTGCCGCCGGCAACCGTCGGCGCGCCGATCTTGTGCTGATCGCCGTTGGCGATCATCAGGACCTCGTCAAAGGACACCGTGGCGCCGACATCGGCGGTCAGGGTTTCGACCTTGAGTTTTTCGCCGGGGGCGACTTTGTACTGCTTGCCACCGGTCTTGATAACGGCGTACATCGGTAACTCCATGATTTCGGGGGCTTAGGCCACCCTCGCAAGGGCGCGCATTCTACGGGCAACGGGGTTCTAAAACAAGCGTCCAAACGGACAAATTGACGCCCCTCGAGACCCCACCTAGCATGCCCGCCCCCGCCCATGAAAAACCCGCCGAAACTGGACCTCAAGGCCCTGCTGTCCCCCATCGCGGAGGACATGAAGCGGGTCGACGCCATCATCCGGGAGCGCCTGGCCTCCGAGGTGGCCCTGATCAACCAGATCGGGGCCCATATCGTCTCCGCCGGGGGCAAGCGCATGCGGCCCGCGCTGGTGCTGCTGGCGGCCCGCGCTCTGGGTTGCAAGGCCACGGACGCGCCGGCCCAGCTCGCCGCAGTCATCGAGTTCATCCACACCGCCACCCTGCTGCACGACGACGTGGTGGACCACGCCGACCGCCGGCGGGGTCGCCAGACCGCCAACGCCGTCTGGGGCAACCCCGGCGCGGTCCTGTCGGGCGACTTCCTGTACTCGCGCAGCTTCCAGATGATGGTGGACGTGGGCCGCATGCCGGTCATGCGGGTGCTGGCCGATACCACCAACGCCATCGCCGAGGGCGAGGTGCTGCAGCTCATGAACTGCGGCGACCCCGACGTCACCGAAGCGCGCTACCTGCGCGTCATCGAACTCAAGACCGCGCGCCTGTTCCAGGCCGCCGCCCGGCTGGGCGCCATCGCCGCTGACGCCAGCGAGCCGGTGCAGGAGCAGATGGCCCGTTACGGCCACGAACTGGGCATGGCCTTCCAGATCGAGGACGACCTGCTCGACTACCGCGCCTCGCCCGAGGAATCGGGCAAGAACCTCGGCACCGACCTGGCGGAAGGCAAGCCGACCCTGCCCCTGATCCACGCCCTCAAACACGGCTCGAAACAGCAGGCCGAGCTGATTCGTACCGCCCTGAGCGAAGGGCGCATCGACCAACTCGCCGAGGTGCTGGCCGCCGTTGAATCCACGGGGGGTCTTGCGTATAGTTCCGCGCTCGCCGCGCGGCACTCGGAAGCGGCGATTGCAGCGCTGGGTGGCCTCCCCGAATCACCCTGCAAAAACGCGCTGGTCGGCATCGCCCGCTTCGCAACTCAGCGGACGTATTAGAGATTTCGGAGCGTAGCTCAGCTTGGTAGAGCGCTTGGTTCGGGACCAAGAGGTCGCAGGTTCAAGTCCTGTCGCTCCGACCAATCTTCCCGGGCAGTTCGTGCCCTGCTACTTCTTCCCGTAGTACTCCGCCCGCACCCGCAGGATCGTCTGCAGCGCCTGCGCGCGCAGCGCCTCGAGGTCGCCGCCTGCGCCCACCGAGAAATCCAGGTGGCGCAGGCGGCCATCGCCGAGGCGGTAGATCCAGCCGTGCACCATCAGCGGCTGCTTGCGCTCCCACGCCGCGAGCACCGC
>JANNLM010000037.1:0-15943 GCA_031396825.1 Gammaproteobacteria bacterium
GTGGGCGCAGCGGGGCGTGGCGTTCGAGATCATCGTGGTGGACGACGCTTCCGACGACGACACGCCGGCCCGCCTCGAGCAGTGGGCCGCCGCGGGCCGGCTGCGCTGGTTCCGCCACGAGCAGCGGCTCGGCGCCTGCGCGGCGCGCAATCGCGCGCTGCGCGAGGCGCGCGGCGAGTTCGTGGCGGGACTCGACGACGACGACGAAATGCTGCCCGGCCGCCTGGCGGCGCTGCTCGCGGCGCTGCGGCCGGACCATGCGTTCGCCTGCGCATCGGACTGGTTCATCGAGCCGGGCCGGCCGGCGCGTATCCGCGTCGCGCCCGCGCGCATCGACGCGGGCGCGATCCTGGCGCGCAATGTCGCCGGCAACCAGGTGCTGGCGCAGCGCGCCCGCGTGCTCGCGTGCGGCGGCTACGACGAATCGCTGCCCGCGGCACAGGACTACGACCTGTGGATCCGCCTGGTGCTCGCGCACGGGCCGGCACGCGGCCTGCGCCAACCGCTGCAGCGCATCCACGTCGCCGCCGATGCCGGCCGCATCAGCCGCTCGGCCGGCCGGCGCCGCGGTTACTGGCGCGTGTACCGCAAGCATCGCGCGCTGATGAGCGAGTCGGCCCGGCGCGCACACCTCTACAACCTGCGACGCGCCAGCGGCAGGACAACGCGCCTGCCGCGCGACCTGCGTTTCTTCGCGCCCGGCAACCGCGCGCGGCTGCTGTGGCACGCCTGCCGTGACGCGCTGTGGGGAGCGCCAACTCCGTGAGCGGGCTGATCAGCGCGGTGCTGCCGTGTTTCAACGACGGCGCGCAAGCCCTCGCCACGGTGCAGGCGCTCGGCCGCCTGCCGCGGTCCGGCGAGCTGGAGGCGATCGTGGTCGACGACGGCTCGACCGACGGCAGCGGTACGTTGTTGCAGCAGGGTCTGCCGCCATGGGCGCGCCTGGTGCGCGCGCCGGCCAACCTCGGGCGCGGCGGCGCCATCAACCTCGGCGCCGCGCAGGCGCGTGGTGCGCAACTGCTGATCCTCGACAGCGACTGCCAGCCGGCGGCCGATGATTTCCTGCAGGCGCACGCGGCGCTGCTGGCCGCCGGCGCCGACGCCAGCATCGGCGGCATCGAGGGCGGCGGCGCGGGTTTCTGGGGGCGCTACCAGTCGCGCGCGGCCGCGCGGCGCGAAGCGGCCGGCGCCACCGGCATGACCACCGCCAACCTGATGATCCGGGCCGAGACGTTCCGGCGCGCCGGCGGTTTCGACGCGCGCTACCGCCATTACGGCTTCGAGGACCGTGACCTGCTGCTGCGCTTGCAGCGCGACGGCGCGCGGCTCGAGCCCAATGCGCGCGCCATCGTGCGCCACGCCGAATCGCTCGACTTGCCGGGCATCGCCGCCAAGATGCGCGCCTGCGGCCGCCACAGCGCGCCGCTGTTCCGCGCGGCGCATCCGCAGGCCTACACGCAGCTCGGCTACGCCGCGCTCGATGCGCAGCTGCACCCGCTGCGCGCCGCGCTGCTGGCGCCGCTGGCCGCGCTGCTGCTGCCGCGCGTGGGGGCGCTCGAGCGCGTGCTGCACCAGGAGTGGTTGCCGTTCGCTTCGCGCGCCGCACTGGCGCGGCTGACGGTGGCGCTGGCTTACTGCGCCGGCACCAGGCTGCCGAGCACGGCGGCGTAGCCGCGCGCCACCGCGTCCCAGTCCAGCCGTTCGCGCAGCGCTTCGCGCGTGCGCAGCGCCTCGGCCATGGCCGTCTCCGGCTGCGCGAGCACGCCGGTGATGGCGCCGGCGAGGGCCGCCGGCGAGCCCGGCGCCACCAGGCACTTCGATGCGCCGCCGAAAATGTCGCGCACCGCCGGCAGGTCGCTGGCCACGACCGGGCAACCGCAGCCCAGCGCCTCGACCACGACCAGCCCGAGTCCCTCCTGGTCGCCGGACGCGGCTTCCACGAACGGCGCGGCGAACACCGCGGCGCGTCGGTACAGCGCGGGCAATTCGGGCTGCGGCACCGGGCCGACGAAGTTCACGCAGGCCTCGAGCCCGAGGCGCTGCGCCAGCGCGCGGCAGCGCGCTTCCTCCGGCCCGAATCCGGCGATGGTGAGGAACGCCCTGGGCCGCGCGCGCCGGATCTCGGGCAGGGCCTCGATCAGGTGCTGCAGGCCTTTCTTCTCGACCAGCCGGCCGACGAACAGGATTTCGTCGGGGTCGCGCGGCAGCGGTGCCGGGGTGAAGGCCTCGCGCAAGTCCACGCCCATCGGCATGACGCGGACCTTCTCCGCGGCGGCGCCGAGCCGCGCCAGCTCCTCGCGCATGGCGGCGCTGACCACGCTCGTGGCGGACGCGCGCCGCACCACGAAGCGCTTGAGCGCGGGCAGGGGCCACGCGCGCAGCGCGAACAGGTCGGCGCCGTGCGAGGTCACCAGCAGCGCGCGCGCACCGCACAGCGTGGCGATGAGCCCCTGCGGGACCAGCCAATGCGCGTGGACGACCTGCGGCCGCCACTGCCGCAGCAGGCGCCAGCTGCGCCACGCCAGCGCCAGCAGGAAGCCCGGCACCAGCAGCCATTTCCACGGCGCGCGCTTGAGGTTGGCGACGATGCCGCCGCCGGCGACCAGCGTCTCGAGCGCGGCCGGCGCGTAGCGGTAGCGCAGCACGCGCACGCCGTCGAGCGTCTCCGCCGTGGCCGCGCCCGGCGCGTGCGGCGCCAGCACGGTGACCTCGAAGTCGCGCGCCAGGCGCAGCGCGAGCTGGTGCACGAAGCCCGGCTCCGGGTCGTCGCGGAAGCGCGGATAGGTCGAGCTGAGCACGAGCAGGCGGATCATCGCGCGGCGCCCTGCGGCGGCGGTTAATCCAGCTTGCGCTGGCTGAACTGCAGCTGCGTGATCTGCTCGGAGACCAGGCCGATCAGGAAGATCAGCACCGAGCTGGTGAACAGCAGGGCGCCGAGGTTGGTGAAGCGGCCGGTGGTGACGAAGGTGTAGGTGTAATAGCCCGCGCCGAGCAGGAACAGCACCGCCGAGATCGGCACGAAGATCTTCAGCGGCGAGTACAGCGTGCCGACGCGGAAGATGATGACCAGGAAGCGCCCGCCGTCCTTGAAGATGCGGATGTGGCTCCTGGTGTTGGCCGGGCGCTGGCCCACGCTGATCGGCACGAAGGCGACCGAATAGCCGTCGCGCAGGAACGCCATGGTGCTGGTGGTCGGGTAGGAAAAGCCGTTCGGCAGCAGCGACAGGAACGAGCGGAAGGTGCTCGCGCGCGCCGCGCGGAATCCCGAGGTCAGGTCGGCGATGCGCACGCCGGTCATCCACGATGCCAGCGTGTTGTAGATCCAGTTGGCCAGCAGGCGGAAGGCGCTGGCGTGCATGCCGGCGCCGCGGGCGCCGACCACGAGGTCGTAACCGGCCTCGATCTGCGCCAGCAGCTTGGGGATGTCCGCCGGCGTGTGCTGGCCGTCGGCGTCCATGAACACGAAGATCTCGCCGCCGGCCTTGCGCGCGCCCGACTTGATGGCGGCGCCGTTGCCGCGGCTCATGGGATGGCGCACCACGCGCGCGCCGGCCTCGGTGGCGACGCGGCCGGTGTCGTCGGTCGAGCCGTCGTCCACCACGATCACTTCCGCGGCCGGCAGCGTCGCGCGCACGCTCGCGACCAGCGCGCCGAGCGTGGTCGCCTCGTTCTTGGCCGGGATGATGACCGAGATTTTTTCGCTGAGCGCCATGGGGCCCTAGTCTAAGCGAGGTCCACGCGAGGTCTAGCGGGACGCCGGCGGCGCCCCGAGTTCGTCGAGTTTCTGGCGCAGGGCGGTGAGGTTCGCCCGGTGCGACCAGCGGTCGAGCGGCTCGATGCGCGGGTCGGACTCGGCGCGCACCTGCCAGGCGCGCGCCGCAGGCAGGTCGCCGACATCGATCGCGATGATGGCCCCATGCAGCAGCAGGATCATCTTGGGATCGGCGTCGGCGGCGCGGCCGTAGAATTCCAGCGACTCGGCGGTGCGCTGCTCGAGCAGCAGCGCGCGGGCGTGCAGCAACAGCCGGTTCTGCCGCTGGCCGCGCAGCGCCGCATTCTTCACGGCCGCTTCGGTCAGCGCGCTGACCGGCAGCGGCAGTCCGACCGGGCAGTGCGCGTTCTCGAGCAGCGACAGCAGGTCGTCGAGGTGCTGGACCACGGCGTTGACGTTGCTGCGGGCGCCGGCGATGCGCCGCAGCAGGTCCGCTGCCGGCGGATGCGCGAACTCCGCCACCTGGCAGGAGACCAGCATCTGCTGCAGCGGATACGAGGGGTCGTCGGGCCAGCGCACGGCCGCGGCCTGCGCCAGCCGCACCGCCGCCTCGGCATGGCCGCGCGCGGTGAGCGCACCGATCAGCTCCGACTGCGCGCGCCGCGAGTCGGGCAGGCGCTCGCCCATCCATGCGGTCAGGGCGAACGGCTGGCCCCACAGCGTCGCCACCTGCCAGGTGATCGCGGCCAGCAGCGCGAAGTAGGCGGCGCCGAGCGTGGCGACCACGGCGCGCACGTGCGCGGCCGAGGCCCGCGCCGCCAGCGCCTGGGCGCCGCAGGCGAGCGCGAACCAGACGCCGGCGCTGGCCACGTAGTTGCGGTGCTCGAACACCAGTTCGAGCGGCAGCACGCTCGACTCCAGCAAGTGGGCGGCCAGGAACCAGAGCACGGCGAAGGCTGCGAGCGGGAAGCGCTCGCGCCAGCGCAGCGCCGCCGCCAACAGCGCGGCCAGCGCCAGCAGCGCCGGCAGCGTGGTCCACGGCTGCAGCAGTCCGGTCGAAGTCGGGAAGTCGTCGTACCACAGGCGCATCGCCGAGGGCCATGGCATCAGCAGCTTGTAGAGGTACAGGAACAGCACGCGCGGCTCGGTCAGCAGGCGCTCGCCGAGCGTGAACTCGCGCCCGGCGTACGCCGGCCCCGGATTCACCAGCACCAGCGCCAGGTAACCGGCGATCGCCAGCGCCGGCAGCAGCAGGAACACCGAGGCCCATGGGCGCCACGCCGCCGGCCGCCGCAGGCGGGCGAGCAGCGTGAACTCCAGCACCGCGACCAGCAGCGGCATGAGCGCGGCGTTTTCCTTGGCCAGGCTGCCGACGCCCGCGCCCACCAGCAGGCCCAGGCTCATCCACAGCAGGCCGTGGCGGTCGCCGCGCAGGGCGCGTTCGCGCCCGACCAGGTACAGCAGCAGGCCGGCGAAGACGAACGTCGCCGACAGCTCGGTCATGCGCTGCACCACGTACAGCGCCGAGGTCAGCTGGATCGGCGCGCAGGTCCACAGCGCGGCGCTGGCCAGCGGCACCAGCAGCGCCGCGCGCGCGGGCAGCTGCAGCAGCGCCGCCAGCCGCAGCAGCACCCAGGACAGCAGGGCGCCGTTGAGCAGGTGCAGCAGGAGGTTCCAGCGAATGAAGCTGGCGGGGTCGCTGGGCCAGTCGTGCATCTGCAGCGCGAAGCTGGCCATGCTCAGCGGGCGGCCCAGCGGCGAGGAGATGCCGCCGACGATGAACTGCAGGAGTTGATCCGGTCCCGGATCGGACTTCAGTGCCTCGAGGCCGCCGAGGTTGGGAAAATCGTCGAACTTGAACCCGCCGCTGGTCCCGGGTTGCAGGATCCAGGCGCCGAGGGCCAGCGCCAGGTACAGCGCCAGCCCGGCCAGCAGCTGCGCGCGCGGCGACAGGGCGCGCCAGGAATGCGGGATGCCGTCGGGCGGGATGTCCATGGGGAATGGACGGGATTATGCGAGACAAAAAAAGCGGCCGCCCGGAGGCGGCCGCTCGAATGCCAACAAAACAGCTTTAGTTCTTGCAAGCGCCCGGCAGGTACTTGACGTCGATGGCCGTGCCCGTGCCGCCCGTGTTGCCGCAGGCCCAGATCTTGCCGCCGTTCGCCGTGGCGTGAACCATGTAACGGCTGGCGATCAGGCGCGAAACGCCTGACGGCTTGAACGTCGCCTGCAGGACCAGAGCCTGCGAGGTCGGCGTCGCCGGCGAACCCGCCGCGAAGGCGATGACGTCGACGTACTTGCCAGCCAGCGTGCCCATGACGGAGTCCGCAGCGCCGGGCCAACGACCCTGGTCAGCGTAGAACTCGGCCAGCGGCGTCTTGCCACCGCCCAGCAGCTGCACGCCTTCCGAAACCTGCGAACGCGCGATGTAGTCCTGATACGCCGGAATGGCGATAGCGGCCAGAATGCCGATGATGGCCACGACGATCATCAACTCAATCAGCGTAAAACCTTTCTGCATCTTCATTTGTAACTCCTTTTGGAAACGATGGGATCAAGCCCGGAACTATCTAAGCAAGCCACATGCCACGGAAAAACCTTTACAGAACATACCCTTAAGCAACGTCTCCGGCCTGATCCCCGGATTCAGACTGACACTTTGTGTCACTCGTGTCGGCGCGCGTCAGTCACCGCGACAAGCCGCCGGCAGGTACTTTCTATCGACCGCCGAGCCGCCGACCCCGACGCCGCAGGCCCAGAGCCTGCCGCCGGTGTTGGTTTCGTAGGTCATGGTGCGGTCCTGCAGCAGCTTCGACACGTTCACCGACCTGAATTGCGCCGTCAGCGATAGGGACATGCTGGTCGGGGTAGGGGGCGAACCCGGCGTGTAATAGATCGCCGACACGTACTTCCCGGCGGTGGTGGCCATCACCGAGCCGGGCGCCGTGGGCCAGATGCCCTGGTTGGCGAAGTACTCGGCCATCGGCGCCTTGGCGCCACCGAGCAGCTGCATCGCTTCGCCGGCCTGCGCGCGCGCGATGTAGTCCTGGTACGCCGGAATTGCGATCGCTGCAAGGATGCCGATGATCGCCACGACGATCATCAACTCGATCAGCGTGAAACCCTTGTGCTGACGCATGCCAATCCCCCGATTAGGCTGTGTGACGGCAACAAACGAGGCAACGGGCATGCCAGCTCCAGGTCGGAAAAACTCTTGTCTGATCAGCGGGATACGATGGTCCCGCGCGCGCCCGTGTCCCGCTGCCCCTGCCGGGTTGACGCAATTTGTCAGTTTCAGGCCCGCCGGAAGGCGGCTGCTAGACTACGCCGCCTTTTGAGGCCGCCACCGCGCGCGTAGCGCGCGTACCAAATAATGTTTTCGATGAAACCCGAGTACATCCCGCACGCCGTGGAGCGCGCGGCCCAGGATTATTGGGTCGCGCACGACTCGTTCCGCGCGCGCGAGCGACCCGGCGCGGAGAAGTTCTACTGCCTGTGCATGTTCCCGTACCCGAGCGGGCGGCTGCACATGGGCCACGTGCGCAATTACACGATCGGCGACGTCATCGCGCGCTACCAGCGCATGCGCGGCAAGAACGTGCTGCAGCCGATCGGCTTCGACGCGTTCGGGCTGCCGGCGGAGAACGCCGCGATCGCCAACAACGTGCCGCCGGCGAAGTGGACGTACGACAACATCGACTACATGCGCCGGCAGCTCAAGGCGCTGGGCTTCGCCATCGACTGGTCGCGCGAGCTCGCCACGTGCCAGCCCGATTACTACAAGTGGAACCAGTGGCTGTTCCTGCGCATGCTCGAGAAAGGCATCGCCTACAAGAAGACCGGCGTGGTCAACTGGGATCCGGTGGACCAGACCGTGCTCGCCAACGAGCAGGTCATCGACGGCCGCGGCTGGCGCACCGGCGCGCTGGTCGAGAAGCGCGAGATCCCGATGTACTACCTGCGCATCACCGGCCACGCCGAGCCGCTGCTGGCCGACCTCGAACATCTGCCGGGCTGGCCCGAGCGCGTGAAGCTGATGCAGGCCAACTGGATCGGGCGCTCGGAGGGCGTCAAGCTCGCCTTCCCGTACTCGCTCGACGGCCGCGACGAGAAGCTGTGGGTGTTCACCACCCGCGCCGACACCCTGATGGGCGCGACGTTCGTGGCGATCGCCGCCGAGCATCCGCTGGCGACGCGCCTCGCGCGCGACCATCCGAAGCTCGCGGCGTTCATCGACGAGTGCAAGAAGGGCGGCACCACCGAGGCCGAGCTCGCCACGCAGGAAAAGAAAGGCATGGCGACGGGTTTCAGCGTGAAGCATCCGCTGACCGGCGCCGAAGTGCCGCTGTGGGTCGGCAACTACGTGCTCATGGCCTACGGCGAAGGCGCCGTGATGGGCGTGCCGGGCCACGACGAGCGCGACTTCGCCTTCGCGCTGAAGTACCGCCTGCCGATCGCGCAGGTGATCGACGTCGGGAACAAGCCGTACGACGACACGCAGTGGTCCGAGTGGTACGGCGAGAAGACCGGCACGTGTATCAACTCGAACCGCTACGACGGCCTGCCGTACGAAAAAGCCGTCAACGCGATCGCCGCGGACCTGGCGAAGAAGGGCCTCGGCGAGAAGCAGGTGCAATGGCGCCTGCGCGACTGGGGCATCTCGCGCCAGCGCTACTGGGGCTGCCCGATCCCGCTGATCCATTGCCCGAAGTGCGGCGACGTGCCGGTGCCGGACGACCAGCTGCCGGTGAAGCTGCCCGAGGACCTGGTGCCCGACGGCAGCGGCAATCCGCTGGCGAAGAACGCGGCGTTCCTGAACTGCCAGTGCCCGAAGTGCCTGGGTCCGGCGAAACGCGAGACCGACACGATGGACACCTTCGTGGACTCGTCGTGGTACTTCCTGCGTTACTGCTCGAACGACAACGCCACGGCGATGGTGGACGAGCGCGCGCAGTACTGGATGCCGGTGGACCAGTACATCGGCGGCATCGAGCACGCCATCCTGCACCTGCTGTATTCGCGCTTCTGGACCAAGGTCATGCGCGACCTGGGGCTGGTCAAGGTGAGCGAGCCGTTCAGCAACCTGCTGACGCAGGGCATGGTGCTGAACCAGATCTATTCCCGCCGCGAAGGCAACCGCATCGTCTACTTCAACCCGGCCGACGTCGAAGGCGGAGTCCTGAAGTCCGACGGCAAGCCGGTCGAGGCGGGCGGCCTGGGCACCATGTCCAAGTCGAAGAACAACGGCGTGGACCCGCAGCTCATGGTCGAGCGCTACGGCGCCGACACCGTGCGCTGCTACATGATGTTCACCTCGCCGCCCGAGGACACGCTCGAATGGTCCGATGCCAGCATCGAGGGCTCGGCCAAGTTCCTCAAGCGGCTGTGGCGGCGCGTGCATGACCACGTCGCCCCGGGCGCCGCACCCCCGCTCGACGTCGCCGCGCTCGATGCCGCGCAGAAGAAGCTGCGCCAGAAGACCCACGCGACGCTGCAGAAGGTCGGCGACGACCTCGGCCGGCGCCTGAAACTCAACACCGTGGTCGCGGCCAACATGGAGCTGCTCAACGCGATCGCCGACTTCGACGACGCATCAAAGGCCGGCCGCGCCGTGGTGCAGGAAGCGCTCGACGCCCTGGTGGCGACGCTGGCGCCGATCGCGCCCCACATCTGCCATGAGCTGTGGCGGGCGCTCGGGCATGCCGAGCCGGTCATCGACGCGCGCTGGCCGCAGCCCGACCCGGCGGCGCTGAAGGCCGACACGGTCACGCTCGTGGTGCAGGTCAACGGCAAGCTGCGCGGCCGCGTCGAAGTGCCGGCCGACGCCGGCAACGACGCCGTCGCCGAAGCCGCGCTGGCGGACGAGAACGTGCGCAAGTTCATCGCCGGCGCCGCCATCAAGAAGCGCGTGGTCGTGCCCGGCAAGCTGGTGAACTTTGTCATCTGACCTGCGCGCCACCGCCGGGGTCGTCCTCGCGCTGCTCGCGGGTTGCGGCTTCCATTGGGCCGGTACCCGCCCGCTGCCGCCGGCGCTCTCCTCGGTCTACATCGACGTGGTCACGCCGTACCGCGTGTCGAAGCCGCCGCTCGAGCAGGCGCTCGGCTCGCGCCTGCAGCGCCGCGGCGCGCGCTTGTCCAGCACGCTCGGCGCAGCGCGCAGCATCCTGCGCGTGTCGGAGCTGACGGAAACGCGCGAGGTGCTGTCGGTGGATCCGTTCGGCAAGGCGGTCGAGTACAAGCTCACCACGCGCGCGCGATTCCAGCTGGTCGAGGGCGGCACCGTGCGGGTCGCGCCCGACACGATCCAGGTGTCGCGCGACTACAGCTTCAACGCCCAGCAGGTGCTGGCGAAAGAGGCGGAGGAGCTGCGCCTGCAGACCTTCATGCAGGACGAGCTGGCCGAGCTGCTGCTGCTCAGGATCGAGGCGGCGCTAGCTGCGCCGCCAGCAGCTCCAGCGGATGCGCTACCCGCGCAGTGACGCCGTCGCGCCGCAAGCCCGCGGCGAGGTGTATCGCGCAACCGACGTTGCTGCTGACCACCACATCCGGCTGTGAGGCTCGCGCGCGCTGCAGCTTGGGCTCGAGCAGCGCATCGGCCATCTCGGGCTGCGTGAGGAAGTAGCTGCCCGCGGCGCCGCAACAGGCGCTGTCGAAGGCCTCCACCTCGAGCGCGGGAATCCGCGCCAGCAAGCGGCGCACCACGTCCGGCTGCTTGACCACGTTGCGCAGCGTGCACGGCGTGTGCAGCAGCACGCGCGCCGGCAGCGGCTCGAACTGCAGTTTTTCGAAAGCAGGGTGCGCCAGCACGAAGGCGCCGATGTCCTGCACGCGCTTCACGAAGCCGTCGGCCCGCGCGGCGCCGGCCAGCAGGCCGTAGTCGAGCAGCTGCGCGGTGCAGCCACTGGCGATGCCGACGATTGGCGCGCCGCCGGCGAAAGCTTCGAGGTTGCGCGCCGCGCAGGCGCGCGCGGGCTGCGCCAGGCCGGCGTGCTGGTGCATCGCGCCGCAGCAGGTCTGCCCCGCCGGCACGGTGACGCGGCAACCCAGCGCCTCGAGCAGCGTCACCGCCGCGCGCAGCGCGCCGGCCTCGGCCAGCGGGCTGGTGCAGTTCGCGAACAGCATCACTTCCATGCCGTCCGTGCGCGCGGACGGCGCCGGCAGGCGCGGCAGGTGCACGGTGGGCAGCAGCGATTCGAGGCGCGCGAGGCGGCCGCGCCCGAGCAGGCGCAGCGACCGCACCACATGCTGCAGGCCGAGGCGCTGGTACAGCCACAGCGGCAGCGCCACCAGCCACAGCAGCGCACGGTTCGTCAGCACCGCGGCCATCAGGCTGGCCAGGCGCGCGCGCTGCGGGCGCGCGTGCGCCAGCTGTTCGCGCACGGCATCGATCAGGCGGCCGTACGGCACCTGCGCCGGGCACACCACTTCGCAGGCGCGGCAGGTCAGGCAGCCGTCGAGGTGCGCCTCGACCGCGGCATCGGCGACCAGCGCGCCGGTGGCCAGGGCCTGCATCAGCATGATGCGGCCGCGCGGCGACTCGGCCTCGTTGAGCGTGACGCCGTAGGTCGGGCAGTGCGGCAGGCACATGCCGCACTTCACGCACTGGTCGGCGGCGTCCAGCGGGAATTTGGGAGGGAACTCGGCGCGCATGGCCGCTATCATAGAAGCCCCACCAAGGAGAGTGAACATGCGTCTTGCCTTCGGCCTGCTGCTCGCCGCCACCTGCGGCACCGCGTTCGCGGAGGATCCGCCAAAGCCGAAATGGTCCGGCGAGGTGAGCGCCGGCAGCGTCGTGACGACCGGCAACAGCGATTCGTCCACGATCAACGCCAAGGGCGAGGTGGTGTACCAATCCGAGCGCTGGCGCAACACGCTCAACGGCCTCGCGCTGCGGGCCGTGACCGAAGACCCCGCGACCGGCGACGACGTCACCACGGCCGAGCGCTACCTGGTTGGCAACAAGACCGACTTCAATTTCACCGACCGCGACTACGCCTTCCTCGCGCTGGAATACGAGAAGGACCTGGTCGGCCCGACCCGCGAGCGCACCTCGGAGACCGTCGGTTACGGCCGCAAGGTCCTGACCGGGCCAGCGCACCTGCTCGAGGCCGAGCTCGGCGCCGGTTCGCGCCAGACCGAGGATCAGGGCACCGGGGAGAAGGAGAGCGAACTGATCGGCCGCCTGCGCGTGGCCTACAAGTGGAATTTCTCGGAGACCAGCTATCTGGGCGAGACGGTGAAAGTCGAAAGCGGCGACAGCAACACCTTGTCCGAGTCGGTCAC
Source organism: Gammaproteobacteria bacterium (assembly GCA_031396825.1). Taxonomy (GTDB): domain Bacteria; phylum Pseudomonadota; class Gammaproteobacteria; order Nevskiales; family Nevskiaceae; genus JACPFV01. The sequence continues at coordinate 11,996 of JANNLM010000037.1, forward strand.
CGAGCTGCGCGTGTCGCTGGTCGAGAAGCTCTTCGCGCTGGCCTCGTACACCGTGCGCACCAACAGCGACGTGCCGGCTGGCACCGAGAAGACCGACACCATCACCTCCATCAGCCTCGGGTGGACCTTCGGCAAGTGATTTCGCCATGAGCTATTACGACCGCCACGTCTTCTTCTGCTGCAACCAGCGCGACCCGCGCGACGCGCGCGGCTGCTGCAACGCCAAGGGCGCGACGCGCGTGCGCGATTACGCCAAGGCCAAGGTCAAGGAGCTGGGGCTGGCCGGGCCCGGCAAGGTGCGCGTCAACCAGGCCGGCTGCCTGGACCGCTGCAGCCAGGGCCCGGTGATCGTGGTCTATCCGGAAGGCGTCTGGTACACGTATGTCGACGAGCAGGACGTCGACGAGATCATCCAGGAGCACCTGGTCAACGGACGCGTGGTCGAGCGGCTGAAGATTTGAGGTAGGGCGGCATTCCAATGCCGCCGTGTCGGCAACGGATTGCGACCTACAGGACGGGGCTGTTGATGTTCAGCGGGTCCTCGGCCTTCTTTTCTTCCGGCACTTCCTCCGGCGCCTCGATCTTCACCACGTCGGGGCCGCCGGTCAGGAAGCTGAGCATGTCGTAGTAGGTGCGGATGTTGCCGACGTAGGTCACCGCCTCGTGGCCGCGCGCGTAGCCGTACTTGGTCTTGCGGTACCACTTGGCCTGCGTCAGCAGCGGCAGGTGGCCGCGCACCTCGAGCCAGCGCTTGGGGTCGCCGCCCTGGGCGCGCGTGATCTCCCGCGCGTCTTGCACGTGGCCGATGCCGATGTTGTACGCCGCCAGCGTCATCCAGGTGCGGTCTGGCTCCGGGATTTCCGCCGGCAGGTTCGCGTGCAGGCGCTGCAGGTAGCGCGCCGCACCGCGGATCGACTGCTGCGGGTCGAGCCGGTCGTTGAGCTTCAGGAACGCCGCGGTGTCGGTGGTGATCTGCATCAGCCCGCGCACGCCGGTCGCGCTGACCGCGGCCGGGTCCCACAGCGATTCCTGGTAGCCGACCGCGGCCAGCAGCCGCCAGTCGAGGCCGTAGCGCGTGGCCGACTCCTCGAACGCCTTGCGGTAGCGCGGCAGGCGCGTCTGCGTGTGCGTGGCCAGCACCAGCGCGCCGTACTGGCCGACCTGCGAGACGTGGCCGAAGTAGCGGTCGCGGATCTGCGCCAGCACGGCGGGCTCGAGCCGATCGAGGAAGCCGAGCGCCGCGCCGCGCAGGCTGTCGTCGCCCGGCGCGAAGGCCCAGCCGACGTCCTGCGAATCGGTCAGCGAGAACGCCACGCGCAGTTGCGGGTAGTAGCGCTGGTTGATGGCGACCAGGTCCGACGGCGTGACCGTGTAATCGGCCTGGCCGTTGGCGACGCGGTAGAGCAGTTCCTCGGCGCTGAAGTCGCCGGTCTCGGCCCAGCTCAGCGACGGGTTGATGCGCTTGAGCTCACGCAGCGTCTCGGCGGCGGCGCTCTCGGCCGGGATCAGCGGCAGCGCGTCGAGCTCGTACAGGCTCTTGGGCCGGGGCCGGCCGGAGCGGTAGACCAGCTGCAGCGCGGTCGAGCGCAGCGGCGGCGTGAAGCTCGCTTCCGCCTCGGTGGTCGGCGTCATGCTCAGGCCGGCGCCCAGGTGGGCGCGGCCGGTCAGCACCAGGTCGAGCACCTCGGATTCGTCCTCGGCGATCAGGATCTCGAGCTTGAGCCCCAGCGATTCGGCGAATTCCCGCGTCAGGTCGTACTCGAAGCCGACCGGCCCGGTCGGGCCGACGTAGTAGGTGGTGGGGCTGTTGAAGGTTGCCACGCGCAGCACGCCGATGGTCTCGACGCGCTGGAGCAGCGGCACTTTCGGGGAGCAGGTGGCGAGGGCGCCGAGCAGCAACAGGCAGCCGCCCACCAGCGCTGCGGGCGGGCCCGCGCGCTTCAGCAAGAGTGGAGACGGCCAATGGAGCTTCATCTACAATGGCGGCCCTTTTGAGGCGGTCGCCGGTTAGACCTCGGTCGGACCCGGCATTCCGACTCTACCGTGACCGGCCGCACAGGTCGCCTTGCGGTGGATAAGCCGGTCGAATCAAGGGGTTGAAGGCCACAGGTTTAAGGTTCACCGGAGAGGTGGCAGAGCGGTTTAATGCGGCGGTCTCGAAAGCCGTTGTACCGCAAGGTACCGGGGGTTCGAATCCCTCCCTCTCCGCCATTTTCGTCCCCAGGCCCATGAGCAAGCAGCGTCTCTACCGCGTCAGCTTCACGAACCAGGGTCAGGTCTACGAGATCTACGCCCGCGGCGTGAGCCACGGCAGCCTGCTGGGCTTCGTCGAGGTCGAGCAGCTGGTGTTCGGCGAGAAGTCCACCGTGGTGGTCGATCCCGGCGAGGAAAAGCTCAAGACCGAGTTCGCCAACGTGGTGCGCAGCTACATCCCCGTGCACGCCGTGATCCGCATTGACGAAGTCAGCAAGCCCGGCGCGGCCAAGATCAGCCCGCTGCCGGAAGGCGGCAGCAACGTGATGCCGTTCCCGACCTTCACGCGCGGCAAGTGAGCTGATGCGCTTTGCGATGCTCGGCAGCGGCAGCCGCGGCAACGGCACGCTGATCCAGGCCGGCGCCACCACCGTGCTGATGGACTGCGGCTTCATGTTGCGCGAGACCGAAGCGCGCCTGCGCCGGCTCGGCGTCGAGCCGTACGCCGTGGACGCGGTCGTCGTCACCCACGAGCACGCCGACCACATCGGCGGCGTGGCGCGTTTCGCGCGCAAGCACCGCCTGCCGGTGTGGATGAGCCGCGGCACGAGGGAAGCCTGGAAGGACGGCCCGGTGCCGCGCACCCACTGCTTCGACCCGTTCGAGGCCTTCGCCATCGGCGACCTGCTGGTGCAGCCCTTCGCCGTGCCGCACGACGCGCGCGAGCCCTGCCACTACGTGTTCGGCGACGGCACCCACCGCGTCGGCACGCTGTCGGACGCCGGCTCCTTCACCGACGCCATGCGCGAGGCGCTGTCCGGCTGCGACGCGCTGATGCTCGAGTTCAACCACGACGTCGCCATGCTCGAGGCCGGCCCGTATCCGCCGCCGCTGCGCGCCCGCGTCGGCGGGCCGCTCGGCCACCTGTCGAACGCGCAGTCGGCCGAGTTCCTGCGCACGCTCGACTGCTCGCGCCTGCGCCACCTGGTGCTGACGCACCTGTCGGAGAAGAACAACACGCCGGCGCTCGCGCTCGGTGCGGCTGTGGGAGCGGCCCATGGCCGCGACGGTCGCGGGCATGGCCCGCTCCCACAAACGTCCTGCGAAATCGTCTGCGCGCAGCAGGACGCGGGCCTCGCCTGGCGGGAACTGCACTGATGAACCGCGCGCGCTCCTCGATCCAGATCCTGCCGGGGGCCGACAGCCTGTCCGCGTTCCGCATCGAGCGGTTGCTGGCGCGGTTGCGGCGTCACGTGCCGGACCTGGCCGGCCTGCGCGTGGTGGATTTCTACATCGTCGACGCCGAGGGCGTGACGACGGACGCGCTGCGCCGCCTGCTGGGGCCGGGCCCGGACCGGTTGCCTGCGGCGGCCACCACGCTCTACGTGGTGCCGCGCCTGGGCACGGTGTCGCCCTGGAGCAGCAAGGCCACCGACATCGCCCACGTCTGCGGATTGGCAGTGAAGCGCATCGAACTCGGCCGCGCGGTCCTGATCGAGCAGGGCGCCGCACTGCCGCAGGCCGCGCTCGACGAGCTGCACGATCGCATGACCGAAAGCGTGCTCGACGACGCGGGCGCACTGGCGCACGTGTTCGACGCCCCCCCGCGCCGCGCGCTGCGTTACGTCGAGGTGCTCACGGGCGGCCGCGCCGCGCTGGAAGCCGCCAACCGCGACTGGGGCCTGGCTCTGTCGGCGCAGGAGATGGAGTACCTCGCTCAGCACTACGTCGCCGCGGGCCGCGACCCGACTGACG
>JANNLM010000048.1:0-2405 GCA_031396825.1 Gammaproteobacteria bacterium
CGCTGGAGGGTGCGGGCCAGGTTGGTGACCGTGATCACCGGCACGCGCTCGGCCGACCCGGCCGCCACCTTGCGCGCCACGGGCGAGAGGCCCGCGGCGCGATCCTTCGGCACGATGACGGCCTGCACGCCGGCGGCTTCCGCCGTGCGCAGGCACGCGCCCAGATTGTGGGGATCCTGCACGCCGTCCAGCACCAGGATCAGCTTGTCGGGGGTGGCCGGCAGTTCGAGGGCGTCCTCGCCGCTGAACTCCTGCGCCGGCATCGACGCCAGCACGCCCTGGTGGCGCAGCTCCGGCGCGGTGAGGTCGAGCTCGGACCTGGGCACCAGGCGCAGCGGGATGCCGGCCTCGCGCGCCAACTCGCTGACGCGGCGGCTGCGCTCGTCCTGCCGGTGCTGCGCCAGCAGCACTTCGGCCGGCTTGGTCGCGCCGTCCTCCAGCGCCGCGATGACGGCATGGAAGCCGCCGATCCACACTTTGTGGTTCATGACGGCGGCGTCCAGGCCTCCGCGTCCTGCCCGGCCACGATCGGCTTGAGCACCACCTCGACGCGGCGGTTGCTGGGTGCGGCGTCCGGCGTCAGGCGCTGGCTGCTGCCGCGGCCTTCGGCCCGCAGCCGGGTCTCCGGTACGCCGCGCGCGGCGAGATAGGCGCGCAAGCTGGCCGCGCGTCGCGCGGTAAGGTCGGTCGGCAGCTCGGCCGAGGCGGCCTCGCCGTGCACCAGGATGTGCACCACCGTGCCGGGCCGCCGCGCGAGTACCTGCGCGAGCTGCGCGTACAGGTCCAGCGCCACGGCCTCGAGCTCCGCGCTGTCCGGGCCGAACGAGGCGTCCGCGCCAAGGCGCAGCTTGAGCACGTTGCCGTCGCGCAAAAATTCCAGCGGCACGGCGCGCGCGCCGCCCAGGGCCTCTTTGAGATCGCGCTGCAGGCCGTCGATCGCCGACGCCACGGCTGGCCCCGGCGTCAGCGCGCCGGCCTGGGCGCCGACGTACGAAACCACCGGTGCGCTCGCGGGCAGGCTCGAGCTGAGCTTCGCGCTGCAGCCGGCGAGCAGCACCGGCAGCAGGCACAGGGCGCGTCTGGCGTTCATCGGCCGCGCTTGCCCCGGCCACGGCCACCACCGCCCTTGCCGGGACGTTCGCGACCGCGTTCCTTGTTCGGCCGGACGCGCTCCTGGCGCGGCGCGCTCCCCTTTACGCCGCCGAGCTCCTCGAGCGGCTCGAGGTCGATCTTGCGCTCGTCGAGGTTCACGCGCGCCACCTTCACGCGCAGCTTCTGGCCCAGGCCATAGACGCGGCCGGTGCGCTCGCCGCGCAGGCGGTGCATCGACGGCTCGTGCTTGTAGTAGTCGTTCTTCAGGGCCGAGATGTGCACCAGCCCCTCGATGTAGAGGCCCTCGAGCTCGACGAACAGGCCGAAGGGCACCACGGCGTTGACCACGCCGACGAAGCTCTCGCCCACCCGGCTGCTCATGTACTCGCACTTGAGCCAGGTCAGCACGTCCCGCGTGGCCTCGTCGGCGCGCCGCTCGGTGGTCGAGCAGTGCGCGCTGTGGGCCTCGATGTCGGCCGCGCTGGTGCCCAGCTCGGCGACCTTGCGCTTGTGCAGGATGTTCTTGATCGCGCGGTGCAGCAGCAGGTCCGGGTAGCGGCGGATCGGCGAGGTGAAGTGCGCGTAGTGCTCCAGCGCCAGGCCGAAGTGCCCGGTCGCCTCGGCGCTGTAGCGCGCCTGCATCAGCGAGCGCAGCGCCACGGTCTGGATCAGGTTGTAGTCCACGCGCCCGCGCGCGCGCTCCAGCAGCTTGGCGTAGTCCTTCGGCTTGGGCTTGTCGCCACCGCCGAGCACGAAGCCGCGCTCGGCCAGGAATTCGCGCAGCAGCGCGACTTTCATCACGTCGGGCTGCGCGTGCACGCGGTGCGGGGCCGGCCGCTCGTGCTTGAGCACGAACTTCGCCGCCTCGATGTTGGCCGCGATCATGCACTCCTCGATGATGCGGTGCGCGCGGTTGCGCGTGACCGCCACGATGCGCTCGATCTTGCGGTCGGCGCCGAACACCACCTTGGTCTCGCTCGAGTCGAGGTCGATGGCGCCGCGCCGGGTGCGCGCCTCGAACAGCGCCTTGAACACTTCGTCGAGCGTCTGCAGGTGCGGCAGCAGGTGCCGGAAGCGCTCGCCTTCCGCGCCCTGCGGATCTTCCAGCGCGTTGAACACCTGGGTGTAGGTCAGCCGCGCCTGCGAGTGCATGACGCCGTCGTAGAACTTGCCGCTGGTGATCTCGCCGTCCTCGGCGATGTGCATCTCGCACACCATGCACAGGCGGTCGACGTCGGGATTCAGCGAGCACAGGCCGTTGGACAGTGCCTCCGGCAGCATCGGGATGACGCGCTCGGGGAAGTACACCGAGT
>JANNLM010000138.1:0-4171 GCA_031396825.1 Gammaproteobacteria bacterium
GCGCGACTTCAGCAACTGCGCGATCCTGAAGGCGCCCTCGCGGCCGCCGATCTCCTCGTCGTGCCCGAAGGCGAGGTAGACGGTGCGCGGCGGCTGGAAACCCTGCGCCAGCAGCCACTCGACCGACTCCATCAACGCCAGCACGCTGCTCTTGTCGTCGCGCGCGCCCCGGCCCCAGACCTGGCTGTCGGCGACCACGCCGCCGAACGGCGGGTGCGTCCATTTCCCTTCCGTGCCGGGCTCGATCGGCACGACGTCCATGTGGGCGAGCAGCAGCAGCGGCAACGCGGCCGGATCGGTGCCGGTCCAGGTGAACAGCAGGCTCTTGCCGACCGCTTCGCGCTGCAAGGCCTGGTGGACGCGCGGGAAGCTGCGCTGCAGGTGCGCGGCCATGGCGTCCAGCGCCGCCGGATCGTTCCGCTCCGGCTCGCCGTAGGAGATGGTCGGGATGCGCAGCGCGCCGGCAAAGCGCTCGACCGCACCGGCTTCGTCGAGCGCGATCGGCGCCACCGCGGTGCCCGGCGCGGCCGGGCCCGGCAACAGCGCGGTGCGGATGAGGCAGATGGCGACCAGCAGCGCGAGCACGGCGCCGGCAAAGCCGGCGCCGCCCGCGCTTCTTAGGAGCTTGTTCACGACACCCTCGCGACTTACTTGGAGGGCAGCGGCTCCGAACCCGCCGCGGCGCCGTCCGACAGCGGGCGGCCCGCGGCGCGGCGGAACACGCGCCGGCCCCAGTGTCCCACGTCTTCGAGCGACACATAGATGGTCGGCAACACCAGCAGGCTGACGACCGTGGCGAAGGCGAGGCCGCCGATGACGGCGCGCGCCATCGGGAAGTACGGCGGCCCGTCGCCGCCGATGGTGGTCTGGCCGACCGCCAGCGGAATCATCGCCAGGATGGTCGAGCCCGCGGTCATCAGGATCGGCCGCAGGCGGTCGCGCGAGCCCTGGATCAGCGCGCGCTCGCGCGGCAAGCCCTGCTCGCGCAACTGGTGCACGTGGTCGATCAGCACGATGCCGTTGTTCACCACCACGCCCATCAGCACCAGCATGCCGATCATGGCCATGAACGACACCGTCGTGCCCGTGATCAGGAAGAACCAGAACACGCCGATGAACGAGAAGAAGATGCCGGTGATGATCGCGCTCGGCGCCAGCACCGACTCGAACAGCGCCGCCATGACGATGTAGATGCACGCCAGCGCCAGCAGCATGTTGATGCCCATCGTGTTCTGCGCGTGCTGGTCGTCGTCGAAGGCCTGGCCAAAGCCCCAGCTGTAGCCCGGCGGGAATTCCAGCTGGTTCAGGAAATCGGTGACCCGCTTGCGCGCATCGTCGGCAGTGACCTTGTCGGCGGTGCCGAACTGGATCTTCAGCGCCGTGCGGCGGTCCTCGCGGCGGATGTCGCCCGGCACGTCGCCGATCGACAGCTCGGCGACCGTGTCCAGCGAGATGCGCTGGCCGGTCGCGGTGATCAGCGGCAACTGGCGCAGCGCGTCGATGTCGGTGCGATCCTCGCGGCGCAGCTCGAGGATCATCTCGACCTCGCCGGAGCTCGTGCGGTACGGCCGCAAGGGCGAGCCGCGCATCGCGCCGGCCACCACTTCGGCGACCTGCTGGCTCGACAGGCCGTAGAGGCGCGCTTTCTCGCGGTCGACTTTCACCCGCATCTCCCAGCCCGCGGCGCCGGCGTTGACCCGGACGTCCTTGAGGCCCGGCACCTGGCGCAGCAGCCCGACCACGTCGTTGGCGACTTCGCGCAGGCGCTCGCTCGACTCGCCGAACACCTGCACGGCGAGCTGTTCGGCGCCGCCGCCGCGGCCGCCCTCGAAGCTCGGCTCGCCGATCGGAATCTTCGGCAGGCCCTTGCGGATCTTCTCCTGGATCTCCTGCGGGGTCTGCGTGCGCTGGTCGTCTTCCTTGAGGTACACCAGCGTCAGCGCGCGGCCGATGTCGAAGTAGCTGTAGACCTGGTCGATCTCGAGCTCGTCCTTGTGCGCCACCAGCCAGGTCTCGACCGAATCGACCGACTCGCGCACCTTGTCGAGCGGGTAGGTGTTGTTCATGCGGTAGTCCATGAACAGCCGCTTGGTGCCTTCCTGCGGGAACATGTCGAACTTCAGGCCGGCGGCGAACGGCACCGCCGCGCTGGCCAGCACCAGCACGATGAACAGCCAGGTCTTGCCGCGGTGGTGCAGCGCCCACTCCAGCACGCGCACGTACCACGCGCCGAAGCTCTTCATCCAGCCGGAGTCGCCGGCGACCGTGGTGTGGATGCGCGTGGTCAGCTGCGGGATCAGCGTGATGGCGACCAGCAACGACGCGGCGACCGAGATGCAGATGGTGACGGCGACGTGCTGCAGGTACAGCGTCAGCTCGTCCTGCGCGCCGAAGATCATCGGCAGGAACACGATCGCCGTGGACAGCGTGCCGAGGGTGACCGCCAGGCCGACGCTGTTGACGCCGCGCAGCGTGGCGCCGACCGGGTCCTCGGGATGCTCGAGGCGGCCCTTGAAGATGGCCTCGTTCACGACCACGGCGTTGTCCACCAGCATGCCGACCGACAGCATCAGGCCCATCAGCGACAGGATGTTCAGGCTCATCTTCAGGAAGAACATCGCCGCCAGCGTGATCACCAGCGCCAGCGGCGCCGAGATGGCGACGATCAGCGTGGTGCGCCAGTCGCGCAGGAACACGTACAGCACGATCAGCGAGAACAGCGCGCCGATCGCGCCGGCCTCGACCAGGTCGGTCAGCGACGTCCGCACGCTGGTGGCCTGGTCGTCGAACAGCACCATCTTGATGCCCGACATCTCGCCGAGCTGCTTGACCTGCTCGATCTCCTTCATCACGCGGTCGGAGGTCTCGACCAGGTTGGCGCCGGCCTCCTTGAACACCGACAGGCCGATGGCGTACTTCTGGTTCAGGTGGCGCTCGTAGGTCTGGCGCGGCTGGGTGAAGCGGATCGCGGCGACGTCGCTGAGGCGCAGGCCCTTGCTGTTGATGACGAAATCCTGCACGTCCTCGAGCCGCGTAAAACGGCCCTCGGGCTTGACGTAGTAGCGCTTGCCGGCCTCGACCAGGTCGCCGGCCGCCAGCGCGAAGTTGGCCTTGCGCAGGGTGTCGCCGAGCTCGCGCACGTCGATGCCGTGCGCGGCGATGCGCTCCGCCGCCAGCTCGATGCGGATCTCCTTCTTCTCGACCCCGTACAGGTCCACGCGCGACACGCCCTCGAGGCGCTCGACCCGGCGCTTGAGGTTGCGCTCGAGCATGTCGTAGCTGTTCTTGAGGTCGCGGTCGGCGGCGATGCGGAACTGCAGCATCGGGATGTCGTTCGAGGCGAACTTGAACACGTTGAGCCGCTCGACGTCGGCCGGCAGCGAGGCGCGGATCGCGTCGAGCTTGTCGCGCGCCTCGACCCCCTTGACCGCCATGTCCTCACCGATCTTGAAGCGGATCTGGATCTCGGCGCCGTCGTCGCGCGAGGTCGACTCCATGTTCTCGATGCCGGACAGCGTCGCCAGCGCCTCCTCGACCGGCCGCGTGATGCGGCGCTCGACTTCCTCGGGCGTGGAATTGCGGTACGGGATCTGCACGAACAGGCCGGGGAACTCGATGTCGGGCAGGAACTCGAGCGGCAGCTGGCGGCTGCCCATGACGCCGATCAGCGTCAGGCACACGAAGAACATGCACACCGTGACCGGGCGCTGCAGCGAGATTTCGGTCAGTTTCATGGCGACTCCCCGAGGCCGGCCTTACTTCTGGGATGCCGGACTCAGGCCGTGGGTCGCACGGTCCTGGGCGTATTCGTGGCGGTCGAGCAGCGTGTAGACCACCGGGATCACCACCAGCGTCAGCAGCGTGGAGACGATCAGGCCGCCGATGACGGTGATCGCCATCGGCGCGCGCACCTCGGCGCCCTCGCCGCCGCCGATCGCCATGGGCAGCAGGCCCAGGATCGCGGTCAGCGTGGTCATCAGGATCGGCCGCAGGCGGTGCTTGCCGCCCTCGAGCAGGGCCTGGGTGCGGCCCATGCCCTCCTCGCGCAGGCGGTTGACCAGGTCGATCAGCACGATGCCGTTCTTCACCACGATGCCGGCGAGCATGATCATGCCGATCAGCGCGATGACGTTGATCACCGAGCCGGTCAGGTACAGCGCCAGCACCGCGC
>JANNLM010000145.1:0-8584 GCA_031396825.1 Gammaproteobacteria bacterium
CCCCTCTGTAGTAGCAGTAGGCCCTCGGCGCGGCATAGGTCCGCCTTGGCCTGCTGGTAAGGCCTGAGCCTAGCGACTGCACTCGTGCTGATTGCCGCAAGAGCACGAGAGGCCTCTTCCGTTTGGCGGCCCTTGCGCAACGCCTCAACTAAGGCAACACGGGCTCTCAGCGTGAGCACGTGGTCGGACCAACCCAGTTTCTCCAAGAGGTCGATAGTTAACTGAAGAACTGTAGCAGCGGCCTTGCTGTGGCCACTCTCATTGAATGCCGTTCCGAGCTCCCAAAGAAAAAACGCTTGCACTCGTGGAGGGCAGCTCGGGTCAGGAGTACACAGGTTGACGCCGTCTTGAAACAAACTCACTGCTTCGTCAAGACGTCGCTGCTCTAGTCGAACCCTGGCCAGGGCTGCTTTTGGGAGTCCGTGAGCGTAGTGCCGTACGGGCAGTGACTTCTCCAATATGCGGTTTGCTTCCAACGCATGCTTCTCCGCTTCGTCGGTTTGCCCGGTAGCCGCAAGGATCACCGCTAGCGTGTAGCTGGCCAAAGCGCGTAGTTCTGAATCGTGGCCTAGGGCCGTAGTGAAAGTTGAAAGGGCCCCACGGATCCTGGCTTCCGCCTCGAGATACCCATCGTCGGCCTCTTCGAGAATCCCGACTAGAAGTAGGTTTGCGTACGCAGAAATAATCATTGGGCCCGCGTCTGGCGGTGGGTTGACTCCGAGCCATTGTCTGAAAAGGGGCGCTACACGCTCTGTAGATGAGTCAGCAGTCTCAGTATCCCGAATGACCGCACGGAGGTCCCGCTCCGCCGCATCAAAGTCCCCGGCCGTCAAGAGAGTTCTGGCCACACGGACCCTCACCATTAGCATCGCGAGTTCTTTAGGGGGTAACTGCGACTCCCACAGCGCCCGCATTCGCTCCGAAAGCGCCAGAGCCTCCGTAGTTCGTCCGCTCTCCACGTAGATCCAAGCTAGCCGGTCCAGAGCCATCAGCGTGGACTCTGCCGATTCGCCGTTCAGTTCCGTAAATTTGGCAACGGCTCGCTCGTACTGCGCCACCGCATTTTCAACCCGACCGATCTCCTGGTAACGCCGCCCCAGCAATGAATGAATGCTTGCCGCGGCCCGGGGTTGCTCGCTAAGGCGAGTGCTTACTTCGCGCGCCGCTCGATCCAGTAGAGACTCGTACGAGGCTTCCGACGGTCTGTACACGCCAGAATCGACGCGGAAGACATCGTCCATGAGAAAGTCGCTCACTGCCTTTGCTGTCGCCGTAGCCGCCACCGCCTCATTTCGCGCCCGATAGGCCAGAATCCCGCCGGCTGCAGCTACGGCCGTAAGGGCGAGCAGCAGCGCAGCGTAGACGCGGACGCGACGCAACTCCTGCAAGGCCCTGTGGGCCCGCTCGGCGCGCCGTTGGGCGGTAACCTCAGCAACTCTTGCCTCGCGCCGCGCTTCCAGATTCCGCAACCGCTCCGCCAGCTGCGCCGCGTCCGTGAGTCGCTTGGCAGGGTTCCCCGCAGCGGCCAGCCCGATGTCCTCCCGCAGCAGCTCGTCCTCGACATCAGACTCCCACCCCGGCGCCAGAGCCTTACGCAGGTCGCCCGCCACGACCTGGTACAGCAGCACGCCGAGCGAGTACACGTCCGCCTGCACGGTAAACGGCTGTCCGGCGATGACTTCCGGCGCGATGTATAGCGGCGTGCCGCTCCCCGTGCCGTCGGTGATGGTTTTCGTGAATCCCTGACGCGTGATGCCGAGCGCATCGAGGCGCTGAGGATCCAGCACACCACCGCTGCCGAAGTCGCACAGGCGGATCACCGGCGCGCCATTCTCGATGTGAACCAGCACGTTGCCGGGCTTCAGGTCCTTGTGCAGCGCGCCGACCGAGTGCGCAGCCGCGAGCGCGTCGGCGATCTGGGCGACCAGTTGGAGCCGCACGGCCAGCGGAACGGCCGAAATGCCTCCCTGTGTCTCGCTCCAGACCTGCAGGTTGCCGCCCGCGACATGCTCCATCTCGACGAAGTACGGGGGCTCTGCCAGGTTCCACTCGAGGATGCGGGCCACGGCAGCGCGCGCGCCAAGGCTGTCGTGCATCAGGCGATAGAGCGTGATCTCGCGCTTCAGGGACGACAGCGCACTCGCGCTCACTGCGAACTTGAACACGCGCGCATCGTCGGTTTTCTCGTGCCGCGCCAGCCAAGCCTCGCCGTGTCCGCCGGTGCCGAGCCGCTCGACCAGTTTCCACTGTGGACGCGACGGCGGATGGTCCCCGGCATGGAATTCGAGCGCCGGTGGCCCGGCGTTGGCGGGCGCGAGGTCGACGCGGACATCCGCGACCAGGCGATAGCCAAATCCATGCACGGTACGGATCACGGTTTTCGCATCGTCCCCGAGCGCCTGCCGCAGCAGGCTGATGCACCGTGTAAGCACCGACTCGGTCAGGATGCGGCCCGGCCACAGGCTCTCGGCCAGGTCGTCCTTGGTGACGACCTCGCCGGCATGGTGCAGCAGGTAGAGCAGCACCTCGAGCGGCTTGCGCTCGAGCTTGACCTGCTGCCCGCCGACTTCCAGCTCGAGCGATCGCTCGTCCAGCACGGCTGAAGCGAAGGTCCACCTGCGGCCGGTCAGTTCCGCGGGGGACTCAGATGGGTTGGGATTCCTCATCAATTCCTCTGGAGTTCATCAGGACTCGGGAGGCGCGCCTCCGCACCATGGCGGCATGAAACAAGGCACACCGTATCCGAAGCCCGGGCCCCAAAACCAGAAGAAGAACGACAAGAAGAAAAACAAATGGGTCACCCGTGCCTCGATCGTTCGCACGCCCGGTCGCTCCCAGGCTGCCAACGCCTTGGCTTGCCGCGTCATCTTGGTGGGTGACCGGCGGCAAGCCCTTTTATTCTGCGGCTGAGTCTAAGGCTCCAGCCGCTCGATGCGCCAGCCATCACCGCTGGCCCGATACACCAGCCGGTCGTGCAGCCGGTCGCGCCGGCCCTGCCAGAACTCGAACATCTCCGGGCGCAGCACGTAGCCACCCCAGTTCTCCGGCACCGGCACTTCCTTGCCGCCGAGCCTGGCGTCGTTCTCGGCCAGGCGCTTTTCGAGCTCCGCCCGGCTGGGAACGGTGCGCGACTGCCGCGAGGTCAGCGCGCTGAGCTGCGAGCCCCTCGGCCGCGAGCGCGCGTAGGCCTCGGCCATCGGGCGCGGCAGTTTCGCCACGCGCCCCTCGATGCGTACCGAGCGCTCCAGCTTGTCCCACCAGAACACCAGCGCCGCGCGGGCGTTGGCGCCCAGCTCGTCGCCCTTGCGCGACTCGTAGTTGGTATAGAAGGTCAGCCCGCCTTCATGCGGGCCCTTGTACAGCACGATGCGGGCGGAAGGGCTGCCCCCCGGCGTGGCCGTGGCCAGCGTCATCGCCGTGGGCTCGATCATGCCGGCGCCCTGCGCGTCCTTCAGCCAGCGCGCCAGCTGCGCCATCGGATCGGGATCCAGCGCGGCTTCGTCCATCGGCGGTTGGCGGGTGTACTGCGTCATAGAATGCTCGTTCCCAATCCTACCGGAAGCACGCCATGTCCCAGTTTCGCGCGCTGCGCATCTACCAGGAGGGCAAGGCGACCACCGCGAAGCTCGAATCCATCTCCCTCCTTGAGCTGTCGCCCGGCGAGGTGGTCGTGCGCGTGCAGTGGTCCGGCATCAACTACAAGGACGCGCTCGCCGTCACCGGCAAGGGCCGCATCATGCGCAAGTTCCCGTGCGTGGCCGGCATCGACCTGGCCGGCACGGTGGAATCGTCCGAGGCGCCCGCCTACCAGAAGGGTGACGGCGTGCTGGTCACCGGCTGCAACATCGGTGAGCTGCTTGATGGCGGCTACGCCCAGTTCGCGCGCGTGCCGGCCGAGGCGGTGATCCCGCTGCCCAAGGGCATCGACACGAAAGACGCCATGGCCATCGGCACCGCCGGCTTCACCGCGGCCTTCGCCCTGCGCCGCATGCTCGAGAACCACCAGGCGCCCGCGATGGGGCCGATCGCGGTCACCGGTCCGACCGGCGGCGTCGGCAGCATCGCCATCGACCTGTTCAAGCGCGCCGGCTTCACCGTGCACGCCATCACCGGCAAGGCCGACACGTCGGCCGACTACCTCAAGGCGCTCGGCGCCGACGAAGTGGTGTCGCGCCAGTCGCTCGACATGGGCAGCAAGCCGATGGAGAAGGCGACCTGGGGCGGCGCCGTCGACAACCTCGGCGGCCCGACGCTCACGTATCTCACGCGCACCGTGAAACCCTGGGGCAACATCGCCAGCATCGGCCTCGCGCAATCGCACGAGCTGACCACCACCGTCATGCCCTTCATCCTGCGTGGCGTGTCGCTACTCGGTATCCACTCGGTGGAATGCCCGCGCGCCTGGCGCGAGGACATCTGGCGCAAGCTCGCCGGCGAGTGGAAGCCGCGCAACCTGGCTCGCATCGCCACGCGCACGGTCACGCTCGATGAACTGCCAGGGGCGTGTGCCGACCTGATCGCCGGTACGGTGACGGGCCGCATCCTGGTGAAAATCGGCTGACCAAAAAAACGGGCGGCCCTGGGGCCGCCCGTCGTGTTTACAGCTAGAGCGAATCAGAGCGCAGCGGTGCTCTTGGTCCGCAGCAGCAGCTCCACGCGCCGATTCTGCGCGCGGCCCTCGGCGGTGTCGTTCGACGAGATCGGCTGCGACTCGCCGAAGCCCTTCGAGGTCAGGCGGGCGCCGGTGACGCCCCGGCTGACGAGGTAGTCCATGACCGCCTTGGCACGGCCCTCCGACAGGCTCTGGTTGTACGAGTCCTTGCCCTGCGCGTCGGTGTGGCCGAACACGTCCACCTCGACTTCACGCTGGTTGTTGAGGAAGTCGACCACGGCCTCGAGCTTCTGCTTGCCGCCGGCGGCGAGCACGGTCTTGCCCGACTCGAACTCGATGTTCGGCAGGTTGATCTTCTGCTCTTCCTTGACGCAGCCGGTGGCGTCCACGCGCGCGCCCTTGAGCGTGCCGGGGCAGGCGTCCACGCCGTCGGCGACGCCGTCGCCGTCGGTGTCGGCCGAGACCGACTCGGTGACCGCCGGGATGACGCAGGTGGCCTGGGTCTCGACGATCTTCTCGACCTCGACCGGCACTTCCACCGGGACCTGGACGATCCTCTCGACCGTCATCTGCCGGTTGGGCGGCATCTCGAGCTTGAAGCCCAGCACGATGTCGTTGGTGCCTTCGGCGAAGGTGTCGTGCACGTAGCGCAGCTCCACGCGCGGACGCACGCCCCAGCGGCTCCACAGGCGGCCGCGATAGCCGAGGCCGGCGTTGAGGTAGTAGCTGTTGCCGTCGTTCTCGTCGGGCGTGGCGTCGTTGGCCACCAGGCCGCCGCCGCCGAGCGCGAACCAGTGCCCGGCGCCTTCGTTGCCCAGCGAGCGCAGGTAATCGGCGCCGATGCCGGTCTGGTAGAAGTCCGGGATCGTGGGCGTGCCCGTCTCGAGCACGCCGAGGAACACCTTGCCCTCGAGCCAGTTGCGCCGCGACCACGAGCGCGCGTACGACAGCTCGAAGCCCGTGCCGTAGTCGACCGGGCGGTCTCCCGGGCTCAGGTACGAGAAGCCGTAGCCGATGTAGCGGTCCGGCAGCAGGAACGTGTCCTGCGCGGCAGCGGTGCCCGCTGCGAGCGTGGCCAGCAGGAACAGGGCCGGTTTGATTGCCCGTTTAGTTGAATGACGCATGTTCTCCCCTCTAAAAAGTCAGTTCAGGTGAATCGTTGGTGGAATGGTTCGCTCAGGCGTGGCGGAGGCGCCGCCTCAACCCGAGCAGTCCGAGCAGTCCGAGTAGCAGCAGGCCCGACGACCCCATGCTGCCGGCCTGGTTGTTGCCGATGGTCTTGGTCTCCGGCGGCGTGACGCCCGGCCGCACGGTGACGAACACGTCGTCCGTATCGCTTGCCACGCCGTCCGAAACCGTCAGGCGGAACGTCAGCGGCGCCGTGGTATTGGGCGCCACGAACGTGCGCTGCGTCGGGTTCGCGCCCGGCTGCAGGCTCACGTTGGGGCCCGACAGCTGCGACCAGGTGTAGGTCAGCGCCTGGTTCTCGGGATCGACCGAGCCCGAGCCGTCGAGGACCAGCGTTTCGCCGATGTCGCCCACCAGGTCATCGCCGGCATCGGCGATCGGCGGCAGGTTCTCGGTGAGCACCTCGACGATCACCTCGGACAGGTTGGAGCTCTGACCGCCCACTTCGTCGATGACCGTCAGCGTCGCGGCGTACACACCCGGCACGGTGTAGGTGTACTCGATCGTCGGCTCCGCCTGCACCACGGCCTCGCTGCCGTCGCCGAAGTCGAAGGCGTAGGCTGCGATCGGCGTGCCGTCGTTGCCCGGCGTCGAGTTCGAGCCGTCGAACTGGACCGTGAGCGGCGCGACGCCGGACGTGACATCCGACAGCAGCGCGGCTGTCGGCAGGCTCAGCGCCGGGCAGGCCAGGTTGCCAACCAGCACGTACGGCTCGAGCGAACTGGCGCTGTCGACGGTCAGGCCGGCGCCGTTCTCCGGGTTGCTGGTCTGGCGGATCGAACCGGCGATGCCCGTGATGGCCATGCCCGTTTCCAGCCCGAACTGCGCCTTGTCGAGCACGAATGTGATGGTGCCGTCGGTGTTGAAGCTGCTGTCGGGCAGCTCGCCCTCGACCGTGAAGCTGCCGACCGACGCTGCCGGCGTGTCGATGGTCTCGCGGTAGCCGCGGATGAAGCGCGGCGAGGCGCTGGACCCGGGGGCGACCGTGTCCATCGCCACGAACTCGGCTTCGACGTCGGTGCGCGCCGGCGTCTTGAAGTACACATACCAGCGGTAATTCGCGATCGGCGCCGGATTGAGGTTGTCCACCTTCATGGTGATGACGACCTTGCCCGGCATGTCGGCAGGCTCGGCCACCCAGATGCGGCGCAGGTCGTCCATGCCGGTCTGCGAGCTGTCGCCGCTGGTGCCGGCGCCGCTGACGACGCGCGTCACGCCCGGCAGCTCGCACGCGCGCTCGTTCGACGGCGGCACCGAGCCCGGGGCCAGGCGCGTGGTGAACGCGCGGCCGAACATCGGCTGCACGGCCGCGGTCGCCACCGCGCCGTTGGCCGGCGACGGCGCGTAGTCGAGCGCACCGGCATCGTTCGAGACGACCACGCGGATGTTGTGGATCGGCTCGTTGATCGGCGGATAGCCGAGCTGCGAGTACGGCACGAAGAAGCTGATGACGTTGTCGGTGCGCTCGACGAAGGTGGCGACGGCCGTATTGCCCGGGCCGGCTTCGGCCGCGTTCACGCCGTCCGGTGTGGCCACGATCGTGGTGCGCGCCGGCACGCCGCGCACGTTCTGCTCGAGGCGGTAGTACAGCGCCGGCGAGACGAAGTCGGTCGCATCCGACACCGTCACGCGGTACATCACGCCCGGGCCGTTGAGGTTGTAGTTCTGCATCGTGAGCATCTCGACGTCAGCGGCGAGCTCGGCGACGTCGGCGTCGATGTCTCCTTCGAACACCGCCCACTCCTCGTCGGTCGCCAGCAGCGGCGACTTGGTGATGCCGTTGGCCGCATCGGCGGCCAGCTCGTTGAGCGCCGCCTGCATGTCGACCAGGCCCGCGCCGTAGCCGAAGTGGATGGTGCTGCCCTCGAGCTGCGGGTCGGCTTCGTAGCCGCTGCCAACCTTGCGCGCGGTGCGCTGCAGGATCTGCTCGATCTGGGCCGGCGTCAGCTCAGGCCTGGCCTGCGCCAGCGCGCCAATCACGCCGGTGATGTTCGGCGATGCCATCGAGGTGCCGGAGATGGTGCCGTACCACGGCTGCCATTCGGTCTCGGCGGCCTGGTCGTCGCCGCCCGTGCAGATGGCCTGCGTCGCCGTCGCCTGCGCGCACGCCGAGGTGCTGAGGTCGCCCGGCGCGGCGATGTCCGGGTACTCGGACGGGGTGCCCTGCTTGCCGCGGCTCGAGAACGAGGACAGCGGCGCATCGAGCTGGCCGGTGCCCTGGTCGTTGTAGCTGGCGACGCAGATGACGCCCGGCGTCGGATCCTTGCAGTACGACGAGGTCATGTCGGCCGAGCCGTCGCCACCGTCGTTGCCGGCCGCGAACACCATGTTCACGCCGCAACCGACGATCTGCTTGATCATCTGCTTGCCGGCGTCGTCCGGGTTGTACGCGGTGCCCGGCGTGGTTTCACCGTACGAGTTGTTGACCGCGCGCAGCGTCGCGAAGGTCGGCGTGGCGAGGTTGTCCAGCATGTGCTGGTAGGCGACGTTGGCGCTGATGATCAGGATGCCCGCGCCGTGGGCCCAGTGGATGATGTTGGCCTGCGGCGAGGCCGAGGTGAACGTGCCGGGCGCCCACGGCGCCACGTCGGCGTTCGGATAGCCGCCGTCGGACTGCTGGCCACTGCCTGCGACGATGCCGGTGACGTGCGTGCCGTGGCCACCACCGGCGTTTTCGCTGTCGCCTTCACCCACGTCCACGTACTGCGGCGCGCCCGCGCCGGCAATGAACGGGTTGACGATCTTGAAGTTGTGCGTGATGCGGCCCTGGAAATCCGGGTGCGC
>JANNLM010000159.1:0-13829 GCA_031396825.1 Gammaproteobacteria bacterium
TCCAATCCCGCGGGACGCTTCGAGTCCCTGGCGCGCGGCGCGATCGACGACGGCTGGGGCTCGCTCGAGGACGAGGCGCCGCCGCCCAATACCGTCGTCGTCGCCGATCCGGCGCGCTCGATCATCACTTACAACCAATCCTCGGACATCGGCTTCTCGCGCTCGATCAATCCCTATCGCGGCTGTGGCCACGGCTGCCCGTATTGCTTCGCGCGGCCGACGCACGCCTACCTGAACCTGTCGCCCGGCCTCGATTTCGAGACCCGGTTGTTCTACAAGGAGAACGCCGCGGCGCTGTTCGAAAAAGAGCTGCGCCATCCGCGCTACGCCTGCGAGCCGATCACGGTCGGCGTGAACACCGACGCCTACCAGCCGATCGAGCGGACCTACCGGGTCACGCGCTCGCTGCTCGAAGTCGCGCTGCGGTTCCGCCAGCCGCTGTACCTCATCACCAAGGGCGCCACGCTGATGGAGCGCGACCTCGACCTCCTCGGCGAGATGGGCCGCGCCAACCTCGTCGCCGTGACCGTGTCGATCACGAGCCTCGACGATGAGCTCAAGCGCAAGCTCGAGCCGCGTACCTCGTCGCCCGCCGCGCGGCTGCGCCTGGTCCGCAAGCTCGCGGATGCCGGCGTGCCCGTGAGCGTCAACGTCGCTCCGGTGATTCCGGCGCTGACCGACGGCGAGCTCGAGAGCATCCTCGCGGCGGCCCGCGACGCGGGCGCCACCGAGGCGGGGTACGTGATGCTGCGGCTGCCCTGGGAGGTCAAGGACCTGTTCGCCGAGTGGCTGGCCGCGCACTACCCGGACCGCGCCACCCACGTGATGAGCCTGATGCGGCAGTTGCACGGCCGCGAGCCGGAGCACCGGCCGCGCGAGGTCGTGACCGATCCGGAAGGCTACAACCAGGACGCGCCGCCAACGCCGCAGCCGCGGGCGCCGGACCCCTACGCGCGCAACGAGTATTACAACGCGGAGTGGGGCGTGCGGCAGCGCGGCACCGGCCCGTTTGCCGAGCTGTTCGCGCGGCGTTTTGCCCTGGCCTGCAGGCGGCTGGGCCTGAACCGGGACGAGCGCGAGCACAACCGCCGCCGCCTCGACACCACGCAGTTCCGGGTGCCGCCGGGGCCCGGTTCTCAGTTCGGGCTGGATTTCTGACAGAATCCCCGGACACAGCAAGAACGTTCCCTTCCAGCGGCACGGGGGTGCGCTTGGAACTTAAGCAGGCCCGCATTGAGGACGTCGTGGTCATCACGGTGTTCGGACGCGTGGATCACGCCAACGCGGACAACTTCCGTGCGGCGCTGTGGCCGCACCTGGCCTCGTGCACCGGGGGCGGCGACCGCCTGGTGCTGGACCTGTCGGGCCTCGAGTACATCAGCAGCGCCGGGTTACGCGTGCTGATGCTGGCCTCGCGCGACGTCAAGAGCCGCGACGGCCGGCTGGTGGTCTGCGGCCTGCAGCCGATCGTGAAGGAAATCTTCGAGATCAGCCGCTTCAACATCGTCTTCAACGTGCTGCCGGATCGCGCGGCCGCGCTGACCGAACTGCACGTCGCCATGCCCGCGGGAGCGTAGGCCGAGACCGTGCGAGTCCGCTTCTGGGGCACGCGGGGCTCGCTGCCCGTGGCGCTCACCGCAGCGCAGGTCCGGGACAAGGTCATCCGCGCGCTGACCGGCGCTGCCGGCCGCCGGCTCGACACGCCCGCGCAGGTCGCCGCCTACGTCGACAGCCTCGATTTCGCGACCGCCGGCACCTTCGGGGGACACTCGCCGTGCGTGCAGGTGGACGCCGGCGCCGACGAATATCTGGTGTGCGACATGGGCAGCGGGCTGCGGCCGTTCGGCCAGGCCGCGCTGAGGGAACGCAACGGCCGGCCGGCGACCTATCACCTGCTGATGTCGCACGTGCACTGGGATCACATCATGGGCTTCCCGTTCTTCACGCCGGCCTACGTGCCGGGCAACCGCGTGCGCATCTACGGCTGCCATCCGGGGCTGGAGGACGCGATCCGCCGCCAGCAGGAGCCGCCGTCGTTCCCGGTGACGCTGTCGGTCATGCGCGGCACGATCGAGTTCGTGCTGATCGAGCCGGGCCAGGTCCACGCCATCGCGGGCTGCAAGGTCACGCCGAAGGTCCAGCACCACTCGGGCGACTCCTACGGCTACCGCATCGAGCACGGCGGCAAGGCGGTGGTCTACACCACCGACACCGAGCACAAGATGGACGACTACGCGCAGACCGAGGCGTTCGTCGACTTCTTCCGCGACGCCGACCTGGTCATCTTCGACAGCATGTACTCGCTGGCGGACGCGATGTCGGTCAAGGAAGACTGGGGCCACTCGAGCAACGTCATCGGCGTGGAGCTGTGCCAGCTGGCGCGCGCCCGCAAGCTGTGCCTGTTCCACCACGAGCCGGTGTTCGACGACGACAAGCTGCAGAGCCTGCTCGAGGAGACGCGACGCTTCGAGCAGATCACGCGCGAGGGTCATGCAGTCGAGGTCGTATCGGCCTATGACGGAATGGAGATCACGCTTTAACCAGCTGGTCGGGCGCGGCGGCGCCCGTGCGGCGCTGCTGATGGCGGTCGCCTGGACGCTGGCGATGGTGCTCGATTCGGCGCCGCAGCAGTGGCTGCGCGCCCAGCTGTTCGACGGCTACCAGCGCGCGCTGCCCCGCGAGCGCGTCAGCCAGCCGGCCATGGTGGTCGAAGTGGACGAGCGCAGCCTCGCGCTGTACGGCCAGTGGCCCTGGCCGCGCAGCGTCCTCGGCCAGCTGGTCGAGCGCATCGGCGCGATGCAGCCGGCTGCCGTGGGTCTCGACATGTTCTTCCCCGAGCCGGACCGGCTGTCGCCGCGGCGCGTCATCGCCTCGGTACCGAACCTCGACCCGGCGATGGCCGGCCAGGTGCAGAAGCTGCCGGACAACGACGCGCTGTTCGCGGACGCGCTGCGCGGCAAACCGGTGGTGCTCGGCGTCGCCGGCGAGGACGGGGCCGAGGCCGCCGACGTCGACAAGAAGCCGCTGAAGACCGCGCAGATGCTGCTGCGCGGCGATCTCGGCGGCATCCTCAGCATCCCGCAGTTCGTGGGCGTGGTCCGCAGCCTGCCCGAGCTGGAGGCGGCCGCGGCCGGGCAGGGGTTGATCAACAACACGCCCGAAGGCGTGGTGCGGCGCGTCTCCCTGCTGGGCCGGCTCGGCGACCAGTTGCTGCCCAATCTCGAGATCGAAATGCTGCGCATCGCCGGCGGCTCGCCGGTCGTGCGCGCGACGCTCGACGCCAGGGGCGTGACTGCGATCGAGGTTGCCGGCGTGTCGATCCCGACCGACCCGGACGGCTCGGTCTGGCTGCGCTATGCGCACCTCGATCCGGCGACGCATGTCTCGGCGGCGGACGTCCTTGCCGGCACGCTGGAGCCCTTGCTGCTGAAGGACAAGCTCGTGCTGGTCGGCATCACCGGGCTCGGGCTGGTGGACCAGCCGGCGATCCCGATGGGCTATCGGGTGGCCGGCGTCGAGATCCGCGCGCAGTTGCTCGAGAACATTTTCGACAACACCTGGCTGCGGCGGCCCGACGGGATGGTTTGGGTCGAGGTCGCGCTGTTCGCGCTGCTGGCGTTCGTGTTCGTGCAACTGGTGCCGCGCTGGAGGCCGACGGAGGCCTTCATGCTGCTCGGCGGCGCCGCCGTGGTGCTGGCGCTGGGCGGCCTGGTGTCGTTCAACCTCGGCTTGCTGGTGGATGTCGCCACCGCGGGCGCCGGTGCGGCGCTGGTGTTCCTGGTCGTGATCGGAACCACGCTCGCCGACACGCAGCGCCAGCGCCGCGAGCTGGCGCTGCGGCTGCAGGCCGAACGCGAGAACGCGGCGCGCCTGGCGGGCGAGCTCGAGACCGCGCGGCGCGTGCAGATGGGCATGCTGCCCGAGTCGCCCGGCGTGCTGGCGGGCGATCCGCGTATCCAGCTCAAGGCCTTCATGGAGCCGGCCCGCTCGGTCGGCGGCGACCTCTACGACTTCTTCATGCTCGATTCGCGCACGCTGTGCGTGATGATCGGCGACGTGTCGGGCAAGGGGCTCGCCGCGGCCATGTTCATGGCGCTGATCCGCTCGTTGTGCAAGAGCTCGATGTTGCGCATGCCGCACGCCCTGGACCAGGCGCTGGTCGAGACCGAGGCGCAGATCAAGCGCGAGAACCCTGAATCGCTGTTCGTGACGCTGTTCGTGATGGCGTTGGACCTCGACACCGGCGAGTTCACCTTCTGCAACGCCGGCCACGATCCGCTCTACGGGCTCAACCCCGGCCGCGCCGACGTGCGCAAGCTCGACCACGGCGGGCGCCCGCCGTTGTGCGTGCTGGACGGCTACCCGTATCCGCTGGGACGCGAGCGCCTGGTGCCGGGGGAGACGCTGTGCATGATCACGGACGGCATCACCGAGGCGACCAACAGCACGGGGCAGTTGTACGGGCATCCGCGCCTCGAGCGCGTGCTCGCCCGCATGAACGGAGCCACGCCGGAAGAGCTGGTGGAGGACCTGCGCCGCGACGTGCTGGAGTTCGTCGATGGGGCGGAGCCGGCCGATGACATGTCGGTGCTGGCGCTGCGCTGGATGGGTCCGCCGGGCGGGCAGCCCCACACTGAATCGCTCAGCGAACCGTGATCTCGACCCGGCGGTTGCGCGCTTCCTCGACCTCGCTGGCCACCTCGGGGTCGGTGTCGCCGAGGCCCGTCGCAGTGACGATGTCCGCCGGAATGCCGCGTTGGATCACGAGGTCGCGCATGCGCTCGGCCCGCCTGACCGACAGCGCGAGGTTCGCCTCGATCGTGCCCGGGGCGTCGCTATGACCCACGAGCAGGATCTCGGCCGCCTGGCGGGTCGCGACATCCGACAGGATCGCCTCGAGGGTGCGGGTGGACTCGGCCGTGAGGTCCTCGGATCCGAACTCGAAGTACAAGGTATACGTCGTCACCTTCGGCGGCAGCGCCTCACTGGCGGCCGCAAAGGTTTTCTTGAAGTCTTCCAGTTGTTTCGGCCTCAGCGCGGCCTGGCGCATGCGGCCGGTGGCGGCCGAGCGCGACGAGGCGTAGGCCGTGTCGAGCAACTGCTGCTGCTTGCCCTTGGTGAGCACCACCGCCCCCACGTGCCCGTCGTGGCGGCTGGGCACGACCACGACCACCGTCTCGGCCTCGACCGGGACGTAACAGCAGCAACCACAAAGAAAGAGCGCCGGCCCCAGGGCCAGCGCTCGGGTTGCCGCCCGGGTCATTTCGCGGGTTCGGGGTTGGTGACCTTGACGAAGAACTCCGTCCCGCGAACGCCCAGCACCGTGGTCGGCGTGCGGATGCGCATCGCCTCCGGTGTCCGGGCGACGATCTTGCCGGACACCGCCGACAGCGTGCCGCGGTGCAGGGTGGCCTCCAGGCCATCCGGCTGGTCCTTCGCCTCGAACGAGAAGTGGCTGATGTCGAGCATGCTGTCCGGGCCCAGCGAGAGCAGCGAGTTGTCTCGGAACGTGATGCCAGCTGAACCATCGGCCTTGGTCACGACGCGGTCGGCCTGCTGGAGCGCGGTGCCCGCGGCGGCCGGCATTTCCTGGCCGTTGCGGACCAGAACCACGCCGCCCTTGGCAGTCTTGATCTGGCCCACATCGGCGGCGGCCGCTGCCTGCGCGAAACCGGCCACCAGAACCAGCACTCCCATCATCAGTCGCATGACTTGCTCCTTGTGCGGACGCCCCAAAGCGTCTGCCTATATTAACTGTCATGACGCCCCTCCGGGCGGGTGATGCAGGTCTCAGATGACCGCCGAACGGCAGGCTTTCCCGGCACGGACGGACGTCCTCCCCAGGGTCACGGCATTCATCGAGAGCCGCTGCGCCGCACTGGGCGCCGATCGCGGCGCGACCCTGCTGCTGATGCTCATGGCCGAGGAACTGTTCATCAACACGGTGGTTCACGGCTACGGCAACGACGGCCGCCGCCGGGTCAACCTGTCGGTGCGGGACTGCGGGCTGGAGGTGGAACTGGTCGCCGAGGACCAGGCGCGGGCGTTCAACCCCTTCGAAGGTGTGGCCGTGCCGGACCCGGCCGGGGCCAGCGTCGGCGGCTACGGGCGGGTGCTGCTGACCGGGCTGTCGTCGCGCCAGTCCTATGAACGGCAGGGGCCGCGCAACCGGATCACGGTCGGCGTGCTGAAAAACCGGCCCGCGTAGAAAAAAGTTCTTTAACCGGCCGCGCTGCTCCAGTACAATGCGCGCCTAATCCTGAACGGGGGCACCAGCCCCCGTTTTCGTGTCCACGCTTCGGATTAGGGCTTCGATGAAACACACCGTCCCGGCACTCCTCGCCCTCGCGGACGGTTCCATTTTTGAAGGCATTTCCATCGGCGCCGAAGGTCAGACCGTCGGCGAGGTCGTGTTCAACACGGCCATGACGGGCTACCAGGAAATCCTCACCGACCCCTCGTACCGCGAGCAGATCGTCACGCTGACTTACCCGCACATCGGCAACGTCGGCACCAACGCCGAGGATGCCGAGTCCGAAAAGGTGCAGCTGGCGGGCCTGGTGCTGCGCGAAGTGCCGCGGCCGCATTCGAACTTCCGCTCGACCCAGGACTTCCGCGACTACCTGCGCGAGCACAAGGTGGTCGCCATCGCCGGCATCGACACGCGCCGCCTGACCCGCATCCTGCGCGACAAGGGCGCACAGAACGGCTGCCTCATGGCGGGCAAGGGGGACGGGCCTGCGGCGCTGCGCCGCGCGCGCGAATTCCCGGGCCTCAAGGGGATGGACCTGGCCCAGGTGGTCAGCTGCGCCAAGCCTTACGTGTGGGACCGCGGCAGCTGGGAGCTCGCGACCAACCGCGAGAGGGTGCGGGCGGGCGGGCGGTTCCATGTCGTGGCCTACGACTTCGGCGTCAAGCGCAACATCCTGCGCATGTTCGTGGACCGCGACTGCCGCCTCACCGTGGTGCCGGCGCAGACTGCGGCGGCCGAAGTGATGAAGCTCAGGCCGGACGGGGTGTTCCTGTCGAACGGGCCGGGCGACCCGGAACCCTGCGATTACGCCATCCGCGCGGCGCGCGAGTTCATCCAGGCGCAGCTGCCACTGTTCGGCATCTGCCTCGGCCACCAGATCCTCGGCCTCGCCGCCGGGGGCCAAGACCCTCAAGATGAAGTTCGGCCACCACGGCGCCAACCATCCGGTGCAGGACCTCGAGAGTGGCCGCGTGCTGATCACCAGCCAGAACCACGGGTTCGCCGTGGACGAGGCTACGCTGCCGAAGAACGTCAAAGTCACGCACCGCTCGCTGTTCGACGGTTCCAACCAGGGCTTGCGCGTGAGTGATGCGCCGGCGTTCAGTTTCCAGGGCCACCCGGAGGCGAGCCCCGGGCCGCACGACGTCAGCTACCTGTTCGACCGCTTCGTCACGATGATGAAGGAAGCCGCCGAGCGGCCGGCCGGCGCCACGGCGGCGGAGGTGACGCATGCCTAAGCGCACCGACCTCGAGTCGATCCTCATCATCGGCGCGGGCCCGATCATCATCGGCCAGGCTTGCGAGTTCGATTACTCCGGTGCGCAGGCCTGCAAGGCGCTCAAGCAGGAGGGTTACCGCGTCATCCTGGTGAACTCCAATCCGGCGACGATCATGACCGACCCGGAAACGGCCGACGCCACCTACATCGAGCCGATCCGCTGGCAGACCCTCGAGCGCATCATCGCCAAGGAAAAGCCCGACGCGGTGCTGCCGACCATGGGCGGCCAGACCGCGCTGAATTGCGCGCTGGACCTCGCCAAGCACGGCGTGCTGGAGAAATACGGTGTCGAGCTGATCGGCGCCAACGCCGAGGCCATCGACCTGGCGGAAGACCGGCAGAAATTCCGCGACGCCATGACCGAGATCGGCCTGGCCTCGGCCCGCTCCGGCGTGGCGCACACCATCGAGGAGGCGCGCCGCATCCAGGCCGACATCGGCTTCCCGGCGATCATCCGGCCGAGCTTCACGCTCGGCGGCACCGGCGGCGGCGTGGCGTTCAATCGCGAGGAGTTCGAGGAAATCGCCGCGCGTGGCCTGGATCTCTCGCCGACCACCGAGGTCCTGATCGAGGAATCGCTGCTCGGCTGGAAGGAATTCGAGATGGAGGTCGTCCGCGACCGCAAGGACAACTGCATCATCGTCTGCTCGATCGAGAATTTCGACCCGATGGGCGTGCACACCGGCGACTCGATCACGGTGGCGCCGGCGCAGACGCTGACCGACAAGGAATACCAGATCATGCGCAACGCGAGCATCGCGGTGCTGCGCAAGATCGGCGTGGACACCGGCGGCTCGAACGTGCAGTTCGCGATCAACCCGGCCGATGGCCGCATGATCATCATCGAGATGAACCCGCGCGTGTCGCGCTCCTCGGCGCTCGCCTCCAAGGCCACGGGATTCCCGATCGCCAAGGTCGCCGCCAAGCTCGCCGTCGGCTACACGCTCGACGAACTGCGCAACGAGGTCACCGGCGGCCGCACGCCGGCGTCGTTCGAGCCGAGCATCGACTACGTGGTCACCAAGGTTCCGCGCTTCACGTTCGAGAAGTTCGCCCAGGCCGACTCGCGCCTGACCACGCAGATGAAGTCGGTGGGCGAAGCCATGGCGATCGGCCGCAACTTCCAGGAGTCACTGCAGAAAGCGATGCGCTCGCTGGAGATTGATTCGCACGGTTTCGAGCCGCAGGTCGAGGATCATTCGGACGAGAACGTGATGCGGATTCGCAACGAGCTCGCCATCCCGCGCAGCCGCCGCCTGTGGTACGTCGCCGACGCGTTCCGCGCCGGCATGACCGTCGCCGAAGTGTTCGAAGCCTCGAAGATCGACCCGTGGTTCCTGGAGCAGATCGAGGAGATCGTCCAGGTCGAGGCCGAGATCGCCGGTCACAAGGTGTCGAAGGTCGACCCGGCGGCTTTGCGCGGCTGGAAGCGCCTGGGCTTCTCGGACCACCGCATCGCCGCGTTGATGAAGGTCAAGGAAGACTCGGTGCGCGCGCGCCGCCACAAGCTGGGCGTCCGCCCGGTGTACAAGCGCGTGGACACCTGCGCCGCCGAGTTCCCGA
The DNA here is from genome assembly GCA_031396825.1 of Gammaproteobacteria bacterium. Lineage (GTDB taxonomy): Bacteria > Pseudomonadota > Gammaproteobacteria > Nevskiales > Nevskiaceae > JACPFV01. Next base: position 9,096 of record JANNLM010000159.1, read on the forward strand.
CATCCACCGCCTACCTCTACTCGACCTACGACGAAGAGAACGAGGCGCAGCCGACGGACCGCGACAAGGTCATCGTGCTGGGCGGCGGGCCCAACCGGATCGGGCAGGGCATCGAGTTCGACTACTGCTGCGTGCACGCCGCCTTCGCGCTGAAGGAGGACGGGTTCGAGACCATCATGATCAACTGCAACCCGGAGACGGTCTCCACCGACTACGACACCTCGGACCGCCTGTACTTCGAGCCGCTGACGTTCGAGGACGTGATGGAGATCATCGACCTCGAGAAGCCCAAGGGCGTGATCGTGCAGTTCGGCGGCCAGACGCCGCTCAAGCTCGCGCGCGCGCTGGAGAAGGCCAAGGCGCCCATCATCGGCACGTCGCCGGATTCGATCGATCTCGCCGAGGACCGCGAGCGCTTCCAGAAGCTGGTGGATCGCCTGGGCCTGCTGCAACCGCCCAATGGCACCGCCAAGTCCGAAAAGGAGGCGATGAAGATCGCCGCCGAGATCGGCTACCCGCTGCTGGTGCGCCCGTCGTACGTGCTCGGCGGGCGCGCCATGCAGATCGTCTACGACGACGAAGACCTCACGCGCTACATGACCGAGGCGGTGAAGGTCTCCAACGATTCGCCGGTGCTGCTGGACCGCTTCCTGAACAACGCCATCGAAGTCGACGTGGATGCGCTGTCCGACGGCAAGGACGTCGTCATCGGCGGCATCATGGAGCACATCGAGGAGGCCGGCGTGCACTCGGGCGACTCGGCCTGCTCGCTGCCGGCGCACTCGCTGCCGAAAACGGTCCTCGACGACATTCGCGCCCAGGTCGACAAGCTGGCGCGCGCGCTCAAGGTCTGCGGCCTGATGAACACGCAGTTCGCCGTGCAGGATGGCAAGGTTTACCTGCTCGAGGTGAACCCGCGCGCCTCGCGCACCGCGCCGTTCGTGTCGAAGGCCACCGGCCGGCCGCTGGCGAAGATCGCCGCGCGCTGCATGGCCGGCGTCTCGCTGCGCGAGCAGGGCGTCACCGCCGAGATCCTGCCGAAGTACTTCTCGGTCAAGGAATCGGTGTTCCCGTTCAACAAGTTCCCGGGCGTGGATCCGCTGCTCGGCCCCGAGATGCGCTCGACCGGCGAGGTCATGGGCGTGGGCGCGCATTTCGGCGAGGCGTTCGCCAAGGCGCTGGCCGGCTCGGGCATGATCCTGCCGTCGGGCGGCACGGCGTTCGTCAGCGTGCGCGACGAGGACAAGGCCCGCGCCATCGAGTTGTCGCGCATGCTGCGCACCAAGGGTTTCCGCGTGGTGGCGACGCGCGGCACCGCGGCCGTGATCCAGGCGGCCGGCATCCCGTGCGAGGCGATCAACAAGGTCAAGGAAGGCCGCCCGCACTGCGTGGACCTGATCAAGAACGGCGAGGTCCACTTCATCGCCAACACCACCGAGGGCAAGCGCTCGATCGAGGAGTCGCGCTCGATCCGCGCCGCCGCCATCCAGCACAAGGTTTGCTACTTCACGACCATGGCGGGCGCCCAGGCCGCTGCCATCGCCATGGATCATCTGGACAAGGTCCAGGTAAACCGGCTACAAGACCTGCACCAGTCGCTGTCCTGAAACGCTCCCCATGTCCGCAAAAATCCCGCTGACCGTCCGCGGAGTCGAAAAGCTTCGGGAGGAGCTCAAGCGCCTGAAATCGGTCGAACGGCCGGCCATCGTCAAGGCCATCGCCGAGGCACGCGCGCACGGCGATATCTCCGAGAATGCGGAATTCCACGCCGCCAAGGAGCAGCAGAGCTTCCTGGAAGGGCGCATTGCCGATCTCGAGCACAAGCTCGCCAACTCCCAGGTCGTCGACGTCACCAAGGTGAACGCCGGCGGCAAGGTCGTGTTCGGCGCAACCGTGAGGATCGCGGATGAGGGCGGCAAGGAAGCCCGGTACCAGATCGTCGGCGAGGACGAGGCCGACTCCAAGAGCGGCCTGATCTCGATCAATTCGCCGATCGCGCGCGCGCTGATCGGCAAGAAGGAAGGCGACGTCGTCGAGGTCACCGCGCCGGGCGGCACGCGCGAGCTGGAGATCCTGCGCGTCGAATACGTTTGAGAGGGGGATTCATGAACAGGGCCGTAGTGACCGCGCTCGCAGGCGCACTGATTTCCGGATGCCAGCCTTCCTACGTGAAGGAGTTGCCGGCTGGGGCCGCCGTAAGCGACGCACCGGTGAACCTGGCGTCACTGAACCCGAAAATGGTGCTGCTGTCGTCGTTCCTGATCGATGTCCCGACCGGCACGGCGCTTGGCGAGCAGTCTGGCGGCTGGGGCGGTCGCTGCTCGTACAAGGAACCCTTGACGTTCCGCAGCACGCGCCAGCCGGAGCCCAAGTTCTACCAGGACACCTTCAAGGAAGTCATGGAGCGGGCCGGGGTGCCGGTGCAACCGGTGCAGCGTTTCGAGGGCGAGGATGTCCGCAAGGCCGACCTTCATTTCGCCGCGGTGATCCGCAACATGACGATGAATATCTGCTACCCGCGGATGGACACGGAGCGTCATTTCGCCCAGGGCGAGGTGTGGGTCGAGATCGAGTGGAGCCTGTTCTCGCCGCTGGAAAAGGCCGTGGTCTATACCAGCGTGGGGACCGGCCGGACGCCGGCCGCGTTCGAGTCGAACCTTGGCGAGGTAGGGCTGATCCGGGAGGCGTTTCGCAGCGCCCTGGTGCAGCTCCTGAACGAGCCCAAGTTCACGGCGGTGCTGTCAAAGGCCACCAAGCCTGGCGCCGCTGTGGCGGAGAAGGTCCTGCGAGTGCACCAGCCGCCGCCGCGGACGGGACGCATCCAGCAACAGATCGACGAGGTCCGCGCAAGCGTGGTGACCGTCCATACCAACCACGGAAGCGGCAGCGGGTTCGCCATCGGACGGGGCGAGTACGTAGTGACCGCCGCGCACGTGGTGTCCGGCACCAGCTACGTGAAGGTGCTCGGGGCCAAGGACCAGCAGGCGTACGGAGAAGTGATCCGGAAGAACCTGCCTCGCGATGTTGCGCTGATCAAGCTCGAGAAGCCGCTCTTCAAGCCGTTGCACCTGATGCGCGGTGTGCTGAAGGAAGGCGCCGAGATTTATGCGATCGGCAGCCCGCTGGGCAAGGACTTCGAGCGCTCGGTGACGAAGGGAATCGTCAGCGGCATCCGGCGGATAGACGAGCTGGAATACATCCAGAGCGATGTCAGCATCCTCCCCGGCAACAGCGGCGGTCCGCTGCTGGACGGCCAGGGCAACGTCGTCGGGATCTCGAGCTCCGGGATGGCCGTCAACGGCGCGCCGGCCGGCATGAACTTCTTCGTCCCGGCGCGCGACGTGTTCCCGGCACTGTCGCTAGAGGTCGAGGCGACGGCCAAGTAACCGCGGCGCGACGGCAAATGTCGAAGAAACGCAGCGCCAGCAGCAAGCGCTGGCTGCACGAGCATCGCTCCGACGCCTACGTGAAGCAGGCCCGGCACGAGGGCTATCGCTCGCGCGCGGTCTACAAGCTGGAGGAGCTGGACCAGCGCGACCACCTGCTCAAGCCGGGCATCTCAATAGTGGACCTGGGCGCCGCGCCGGGCGGCTGGAGCCAGTACGCCCAGCGCAAGCTCGGCGACCGGGCCCGGATCGTGGCGCTCGACGTCCTGCCCATGGACCCGCTGCCCGGCGTGACGTTCATCCTGGGCGACTTTCGCGATGCCGGGGTGCTGGAGGCGCTGGAGGCAGCGGTCGGGGCCGCCAAAGTGGACCTTGTTTTGTCGGATATGGCCCCCAATATCAGTGGTGTCGACGCCGCCGACCAGGCCGGCACCGTGCACCTCGCCGAACTCGCGCTGGAGTTCGCCCGGGCGCGGCTCAAGCCCGGCGGTGCGTTCGTCGCCAAGCTTTTTCAGGGCGAAGGTTTCGACGGGTTCCTGAAGGAGCTGCGGCAGAACTTCGGCAAGGTTTCGCTGCGGAAGCCGAAGGCCTCGCGCCCGCGCAGTCGAGAGATTTATTTGGTAGCGCGGGGTCTTAGGGTGGTGTAGTGTCGGAAGGGAATTGCTGAGGAAATGCGTTTGAACGATCTGGTCAAGAACCTGCTGCTCTGGGTGGTGATTCTGGTGGTGCTCACCAGCGTCTTCCAGAGCTTTTCGTCGCGCAACAGCGGCGCCCAGCCGCCGCTGAATTACTCCGACTTCCTGCAGCAGGTGCGCGACGACAACGTCGACACGGTCAACATCGAAGGCCAGAACATCCGGGGCACGCTGAAGAACAACACGCGCTTCACGACCTACAGCCCCGAGACCGACAACAACCCGCTGATCACGCTGCTGGTCGAGCACAACGTGCGCATCGTCGGCGAACCGCCGAAAGAAACGCCGGTCATCGTGCAGTTGCTGTTCAACGCCTTCCCGATCCTGCTGCTGATCGCGGTGTGGGTGTACTTCATGCGCCAGATGCAGGGCGGCGCCGGCGGCCGCGGCGCGATGAGCTTCGGCAAGAGTCGCGCGCGCATGCTGAACGCCGACCAGGTCAAGGTCACGTTCAACGACGTCGCCGGCGTCGAGGAGGCCAAGCAGGAAGTGGCCGAACTGGTGGACTTCCTCAAGGACCCCGCCAAGTTCCAGAAGCTCGGCGGCAAGATCCCGCGCGGCGTGCTGATGGTCGGCTCGCCCGGCACCGGCAAGACGCTGCTGGCGCGCGCCATCGCCGGCGAAGCCGGCGTGCCGTTCTTCACCATTTCCGG
>JANNLM010000185.1:0-2899 GCA_031396825.1 Gammaproteobacteria bacterium
GGAACACTTCGGCGGCTGGCAGGCGGCGGTGTTCACCGGCCGGCCGGACCTGGGCCCGCGCATCGGCCTGCGCGCCCACGACACCTTCGCGATGTACAACGGCCCGCTGCCCTGCAAGCTGCTGCGCTTCGAAGTTCCGGGTGCGGGCACCGGCACCGGCGTCGCGATGAAACCGGGCGGCGCCGACTTCGCCAATCGCCTCGACAAGAACCTCAAGCACCTCGGCAAGTGGGCCAAGCGCACGGGCGTGAGCTGCTACCGCGCCTATGACGCCGACCTGCCGGATTACGCCGTCGCCGTGGATGTCTACGAAGCAAAGCAGCGCCACGTGCACGTGCAGGAATACGCCGCGCCCAAGACCATCGATCCGATCAAGGCCGAAAAGCGCCTGCGCGATGCACTCACGCACATCCGCCAGATGCTCGAGGTCCCGGCCTCGAACCTGCACTACAAGCTGCGCCGTTCGCAGAAACCCGGCGCGCAGTACGGACGCCAGGCCGAGACCGGCACCTTCCACGAGATCGAGGAGCACGGCTGCCGGCTGCGCGTGAACTTCGACGACTACCTCGACACCGGCTTGTTCCTCGACCACCGCGCGCTGCGCCGGCGCATCCAGCACGAGGCCGCCGGCAAGCGCTTCCTGAACCTGTTCTGCTACACCGCCTCGGCCACGGCGCACGCGATCAAGGGCGGCGCGACGCACACGCTGTCGCTGGACATGTCCAACACGTATCTGGACTGGGCGGCGCGCAACCTGGCGCTCAACGGCGTGGACGCGGAAGTGTTCGCCTATGCGCCCACGCATTTCCCCGAGCACGCGTTGCTGCGCGCCGATTGCCTGAAGTGGCTGGCGGCGCAGGACGAACACCGCGCGCGCACGCGCGACCGGCTGCAGTTCGACCTGATCCTGTGCGACCCGCCGACCTTTTCGCATTCCAAGAAGATGGAGGGCGTGCTCGACACCCAGCGCGACCACGCCGCGCTGGTGCGCCAGTGCATGGCGCTGCTCGCGCCCGGCGGCGCGCTGTACTTCTCCAGCAACCGTCGCGGCTTCAAGCTCGACCCGGCGCTGGCCACCGAGTTCGCGGTGCAGGACATCACCGCGCAGACCCTCGACGAAGACTTCAAGCGCCCACCGCCGACGCATCGCTGCTGGCGCATCGCGCTCCTTCCCGGCTGAGCCATTTTTACTGTTCACGCGCCTGTAACGCGCGGCGGTCAGGCTGTAGCATTACCTGAACTACTCGTCAGATCAGCCAGCCATGCGCAAGAGCAGTCGCTATCGCGGTAATTCCCAGGTCCCGTTCAATGCCGGGCGCCGTCGCTTCCTCGCGGGCGTCGCCGGCGCAGCCGGCGCCATCGCGCTGCCCGGCTGCGGCCCCGGCGCCGCTGGCGGTGCTACCGAAGTCGACGCGCGCGCGGCCAAGCTGCCCGCGCCCGAGGACTGCGGCGTCGACCACATCGTGCAGGTGATGATGGAGAACCGTTCCTACGATCACATGCTCGGCTGGGTGCCCAGGTCCGACGGCATCCAGGAAGGCCTCGCCTTCCGCAACGTCGAAGGCACGGCCGTGCCGACCTTCCACCTCGCCGCCGATCCCGAGTACGGCTACCAGGGCTGCGGCTGGGCCGATCCCGCTCACGGTTACGACGACGGCCGCGTGCACCTGAACAACGGCGCGATGGACGGCTGGCTGCAAACCGCCGGCACGTCGAACAACCCGGCCGACCGCTTCCCGGTCGGTTACTACAAGGAAGAGGACCTGCCGTTCTATTCCGGGGTGGCGAAGCACTTCACGGTCTGCGACAACTACTTCCACGGCATCCTGTCGTCGACGTTCCCGAACCGCATTTACATGCACGCGGGCGCGACCGACCGCAACAGCAACACGCTGCCCTACGCGCAGCAGGCGCCGTCGGAGTTGCCGACGATCTGGGACCTGCTCAAAGCCAGGGGCATTTCCTGCGCCAACTATTTCTCCGACCTGCCGCTGACCGGCTTGTGGGGTCCGAAGCACATGGACATCACCAAGCCGTTCGAGCAGTTCCTGGTCGATGCGCAGGCCGGCGCGCTGCCGTCCGTGTCGTACTTCGATCCCAATTTCGGCTTCTCGGTCGGGGAAAGCCCCGCTGGCGTGTCACGTGACGACCACCCCCAGGCCGATGTCCGCGACGGCCAGGTGTACCTGACCGAGATTTACAACGCGCTGCGCGCGAGCCCGAACTGGGAGCGCACGCTGATGATCGTGACCTACGACGAGTGGGGCGGCTTCTTCGACCACGTGGTGCCGCCGGTCGGCCCGGTGGCGGGCGTGGAAGCCACCTTCAACGACGGCACCCTGGGCTTCCGCACGCCGTGCGTGATCCTCGGCCCGCGTGCGCGCCGCAACCACGTCTCGCACCACCGCTTCGACCCGAACTCGGTGATCAACCTGATCCGCTGGCGTTTCGGCCTCGGCGCGCTGTCCGCGCGCGACGACTGGTCGAAGAACATGGCACTGGCGCTGGATTTCAAGTCGCCGCCGAACCTGGACGCGCCGGACTTCGCCACCACCTCGCCGGGCGGCACGCCGCCGCTGTCGCGCGGCGCGCCCTGGGGCGCCCCGTGCTTCAACGCCGTGACCAATGAGCTGCCGCTGCCGGCCGACGCGCCGACCGCGCTGCGCGAGTGGCACGAGCACCAGGCCGAGCTGCGGCCGCTGTACGAGATGTCGAAGGCGGCCGGCCTGATCTGACGCCGGCATTGTGGGAGCGGGCCATGCCCGCGACGGTCGCGCCCATGGGGCGCTCCCACAAGGCAAAGATCAGGCCTTCGGCAGCGTCACGCCCTTCTGGCCCTGGTACTTGCCGCCGCGGTCCTTGTACGAGGTCTCGCAGACCTCGTCCGACTCGAGGAACA
>JANNLM010000324.1:0-2116 GCA_031396825.1 Gammaproteobacteria bacterium
GGCCGTGGATGACCATGCCGAGCGAGTCGCCGACCAGCACCAGGTCGACGCCCGCCCGATCCTCGATCAGCGCGAAGCTGGCGTCGTAGCACGTCAGGCAGGCGATCTTCTCGCCGGCTTCGCGCATGCGGCGCAGCTCGGTGACGTTGACGGGCTTGGTCGGGTCCATGGGGGCGGAAATATAGCCTAGGTGCGCGCTCGTCGCGCCTGAGAGGCGCTCCTACGCCCAAATCGCCAGGCCGTCGCGCCCGAGCCGCTGCGCCAGCTCGGTCACCGGCACGCCGTCGAACGCGAGCTCTGGCGCGATCTCCGCCAGCGGCGCGACCACGAAGTTGCGCCGCTGCAATTCGGGATGCGGCAGCGTGATGCGCGAGGTCTTCATCCTCACGCGCTCGTAATGCAGCAGGTCCAGGTCGATCAGCCGCGGCGCCCAGCGCTGCGGCGGCCGCTCGCGTCCCATCCGGCGCTCGACCTCGTGCAGGTGTGCCAGCAGGCGGTCGGGGTTCAAATCGGTCTCGACCGCGCACACGGCATTGCAATAGTCCGGCTGCTCGCCGGTCCCTGGCAGCGGCGCGCTGCGATAGAGCTGCGAGGTGGCCACCACGCGGATGCCGGGACGCGCGCCGATCAGCTGCAGGGCTTCGCGCACCTGCGCCGGCGGATCCTTCAGGTTGGCGCCCAGGCCGATGTAGGCGCGCCGCATGGTCAGTCTTGCTGCGGCGGCGATTGCTGCCCGCCACCGCCACCGCCGCCCCGGCCGCGCCGGCGACGACGCTTGCGGCGCGGTCCCCCGCCGCCTTCGTGCGCCGCGCCTTCCTGGGGTGAGCCCTCATCGGCCGGCGGCGCCTCGATCGGCTGGCCGCTTTGCGCGGCGGTCCACCAGTCGGCGAGCTCCTGCGGCGCCTCGCCGGCCTGCGCCCGCAGCAGCAGGAAATCGTAGGCCGCGCGGAAGCGCGGATGCGCCATGAAGCGCGCCGCACCGCGGCGGTTGTCGAAGCGCGACTGCATCTGCCAGATCTCGCGCGCCGGTATCGAGAAGCGCTTGGGGATCGCCACGCGCAGCACCTGCCGCGACATGATCTCCTCGGCCGCCTGTTGCATCGCGATGAGCTCGGGGTGGCCCTGCTGCTCGCGCAAGACGCGCGCGCGCATCGCCAGCGGCGGCCACAGCAGCGCCGCGAACAGAAAGGCCGGGCTGACCGTCTGCTCCTGCTTGAGCCGCTCGGCGGTGTTGTTGAGCGCCCATTCGACGAACGCGCGCACGTGCTCGGGATCATGGTCCTGCGCCCTGGCGAGGTCCGGGAACAGCTCGTGCCAGAGCTTGAACCAGTGCAGCGCGCGGAAATTCTCGACCGCCTCGGTGTTGAGCAGCAGTTTCAGCACTTCCTCGAACAGCCGCGCCGGCGGGATCTCGCGCAGCAGCGGCGCCAGCCGCGAGATCGGCTCGGCCGAGGCCGGGTCCATCTGGAAGTGCAGCTTGTTGCCGATGCGCACGGCGCGCAGCATGCGCACCGGGTCCTCGCGATAGCGCAACTCCGGGTCGCCGATCAGGCGCAGGCGGCGCGCTTTGAGGTCGTCCATGCCGCCGACGTAATCCACGATCGAGTAGTCGCGGATGTCGTAGTACAGGCCGTTGACGGTGAAATCGCGGCGCACCGCGTCGTCCTCGAGCGTGCCGTAGATGTTGTCCGACAGGATGCGGCCGGTTTCGTCGCGGTCGTGCGACTCGCCGATCGGCCCGCGGAAGGTAGTGACCTCGAGGATGTCGGGGCCGATGCGCACGTGCGCGATGAGGAAGCGCCGTCCGACCAGGCGGCACGAGCGGAACACCTTGCGGATCTGCTCCGGGTGCGCGTCCGTGGCGATGTCGAAGTCCTTCGGCTTGCGCCCGGCCAGCAGGTCGCGCACGCCGCCACCCACGACGTAGGCCTGGTAGCCGGCATCGCGCAGCGTGTAAAGCACCTTCAGTGCCGCCCCCGTGAAGCTGGAGCGCGAGATCGGGTGTTCCGCTCGCGGAATGCGCTTGGGTTCGATGGCCAAACCTCTGTTTTTGCTTCGAATACGCCGCTTGAGAGGGCGGCGCGGGTGCGTATAATACGCGCCCCTTCAGGTCCCC
>JANNLM010000348.1:0-1762 GCA_031396825.1 Gammaproteobacteria bacterium
GAGATCCCCTCCGATCTGCTGGCCGATGCGCAGAAGTGGCGCGAGAACATGGTCGAGGCCGCCGCCGAGGCGAGCGAAGACTTGATGAACAAGTACCTCGAATCGGGCGAGTTGACCGAGGCCGAGATCAAGCTCGGCATCCGCACGCGCACCATCGCCGCCGAGATCCAGCCCATGTTCTGTGGCACCGCCTTCAAGAACAAGGGCGTGCAGCGCATGCTCGACGGCGTCGTCGACTTCATGCCGTCGCCGATCGACATTCCGCCGGTGCCCGGTACCGACGACGACGACAAGCCTACCGAGCGCCGCGCTGCCGACGACGAGAAGTTCGCCGCTCTGGCCTTCAAGTTGATGACCGACCCGTACGTCGGCCAGCTGACGTTCGTGCGCGTGTACTCGGGCGTGTTGAAGTCCGGTGACTCGGTCTACAACCCGATCCGCGGCAAGAAGGAACGCATCGGCCGGATCTTGCAGATGCACGCCAACCAGCGCGAAGAGATCAAGGAAATCCTGGCCGGCGACATTGCCGCCTGCGTGGGCCTGAAGGACGTGACCACCGGTGAGACGCTGTGCGACCCGGACTCGATCATCACGCTCGAGAGAATGGTCTTTCCCGAGCCGGTGATCAGCCAGGCCGTCGAACCCAAGACCAAGGCCGACCAGGAGAAGATGGGCGTCGCGCTGGGCCGACTGGCGCAGGAAGATCCGTCGTTCCGCGTGCGTACCGACGAAGAGTCCGGGCAGACGATCATCTCCGGCATGGGCGAGCTGCACCTGGAGATCATCGTCGACCGCATGAAGCGCGAGTTCGGCGTCGAGGCCAATGTCGGCAAGCCGCAGGTGGCCTATCGCGAAACCATTCGCAAGATGGTCAGCGATGTCGAGGGCAAGTTCGTCCGCCAGTCGGGCGGCAAGGGCCAGTATGGTCACGTCGTGCTGAAGATCGAACCGCAGGAGCCCGGTAAGGGCTTCGAGTTCGTCGACGCCATCAAGGGCGGCGTGGTGCCGCGCGAGTTCATTCCTGCCGTCAGGAAGGGCGTCGAAGACACCTTGCCGAGCGGCGTGCTGGCCGGCTACCCGGTGGTCGACGTGAAGGTGACGCTGACCTTCGGTTCGTACCACGAGGTCGACTCGAACGAAAACGCCTTCAAGATGGCCGCTTCGATCGGCTTCAAGGACGGTTGCCGCAAGGCCAGCCCGGTAATCCTGGAGCCGATGATGGCGGTGGAAGTCGAAACGCCGGAAGACTACGCCGGCAGCGTGATGGGCGACCTGTCCAGCCGTCGCGGCATGGTGCAAGGCATGGACGACATACCCGGCGGCGGCAAGGTCATCAAGGCCGAGGTGCCTCTGTCCGAAATGTTCGGTTACTCGACCACGCTGCGTTCGATGTCGCAGGGTCGCGCTACGTACACGATGGAGTTCAAGCACTACAGCGAGGCTCCGAAGAATGTGGCTGACGCGATCATCACGGCTCGCTCGAGCAAGTAGGACAAGACAGCAGGCTGTCGCTGCGCGAGCCCTTTTCTCAGACGGTCTTCGGCCCTCGATGCACCGCTGCCAGTGGCGGGTGCGTGGCGTGGAGACCTAAAACCATCACTGGCAACGCTCTTTCGACATGGAGTAATCTGAAATGGCAAAAAGCAAATTCGAACGGAACAAGCCGCACGTGAACGTGGGCACGATTGGTCACGTGGACCATGGCAAGACCACGCTGACGGCGGCGCTGACGTCGGTGCTGGCGGCCAAGTTCGGTGGTGAG
>JANNLM010000038.1:0-3664 GCA_031396825.1 Gammaproteobacteria bacterium
GCACCTCAAGCTGCTGCAGGACGTGGTCCACACGCGCGAGGGCGGCGGCTTCGAGCTGGACCTGAAGTACTTCCGCCATCCGCGCGAGCCGATCGACTTCCACTGGCAGGACTGCGAGCCGGGCGTCAGCACGCTGTACACCGAGGCGCTCTGCGGGCTGCTGGGGCCGGCGCGGCGGCCGGAGGATCCGGTCGATGCTCGCCACCACGACCTCGCCGCGTCGGTGCAGGTGATGTACGAGGAGCAGTTCTTCCACATCGCGCGCGCGGTGCACCAGCGCACGGGAGTCGACGCACTGTGCCTGGCCGGCGGCTGCGCCATGAATTCGGTCGCCAACGGCAAGCTCACCGCGCGCGGGCCGTTCAAGCAGGTCTACGTGCAGGCCGCGGCCGGCGATGCGGGCGGCGCCATCGGCGCCGCGGCCTACGTCGCCAGCCACCTGCTGCGCCGGCGGCCCAAGCCCATGCTGCACGCGTACTGGGGGCCGCAGTTCTCGCGCGCGGACATCGAGCGCGAGCTGGCGCAGCAGCGCGCCGCGCTCGAAGCCGCCGGCTGCAGCGTCGAGTGGCTCGCCGACGAGGCCGCGCTGTGCAAGCGCGGCGCGCAGGCCATCGCCGACGGCAAGGTGGTCGGCTGGTTCCAGGGCCGCATGGAGTGGGGCCCGCGCGCGCTCGGCAACCGCTCGATCCTCGGCGATCCGCGCCGCGCCGACATGAAAGACATCCTCAACCTCAAGATCAAGCGCCGCGAATCGTTCCGGCCGTTCGCGCCTTCGGTGCTGCGCGAGCACGTGGCCGAGTGGTTCGAGCAGGACCTGGACGTGCCATTCATGACGCAGGTATTTGTCATCCGGCCGGACCAGCGTGCGCAGATTCCTGCCGTCACGCACGTGGACGGCACCGGCCGGCTGCAGACCGTGAGCGTGGATGCCAACCCGCGTTACCACGCGCTGATCTCGGAGTTTCATCGCCAGACCGGCGTGCCGATGGTGCTGAACACCTCGTTCAACGAGAACGAGCCGGTGGTGTGCACGCCGTCCGAGGCCCTGGATTGCTTCCTGCGGACGAAGATGGACGTGCTGGTGCTGGGCGACTGCTACGTCGAGCGCGCGTGACGGCAGGAAGTCCGTACCGGCCGGACGTGGATGGCCTGCGCGCCGTGGCCGTGCTGGCGGTCGTGGTTTATCACGTAAATATTGCGGCGTTGCCCGGCGGCTTCGTCGGAGTGGATTGCTTCTTCGCGATCTCGGGGTTCCTGATCTTCTCGCTGCTGTATCGCCAGCAGCAGGCAGCGGGCACCATCGACTGGCTCGCGTTCTACGCGCGCCGGGTCACGCGCCTGCTGCCGGAGGCCTGCGCGCTGATAGCTGCGGTGATGGTCGCGGGATACTTCATCCTCCCGCCGCTGGCGCAGGACGTCGGTCCCGTGTACGTGTTGTCGTATCGCGAGCTAGTCAACAGCGGCGTCGCGGCGACCTTCTGGGTAGCCAATCTCTACTTCTCTGTCCTGGGCGTGAACTACTTCGAAGCCGGGGGAGAACGCCAACCGCTCGTGCATTTGTGGTCGCTGGGCGTGGAGGAGCAGTTCTACCTCGTCGTGCCTCTGATGTTCTGGCTCGCACGGATGCTGACCCGCGAGAGTGGAGACTGGGCGCGGTCGGCTACAGCGCTGCTGGCGATAGCCTTTGTGTCGTCGCTGGCGATTGCGGTCGGGTGGCAGTCTATCCACGCGTGGTCGGCGTACTACGCCTTGCCGACACGCGCCTACGAATTTGCGCTCGGCGCCGGCGCGGCGCTATGGACCTTCCGGCGAGGCGCGGCACTGCTGCCCGCGTGGACCTCAACCGCGCTGGCCCTCTCGGGTGCAACCGCCATTGTTGCGAGCTGCGTTACGTTCAGATGGGATACGCCATTCCCCAGCATCTGGGCGCTGGTGCCGGCCTTGGGCTCGGTCCTGGTGATTCTGGGGTGCGGGTCCGGTGCCTCGAACACCGTCAGGACCGCCCTGACGGTTCCCGCCGTGACCTACCTCGGCAAGATCTCGTATGGCTGGTACCTGTGGCACTGGCCGATGCTCGTGTTCTGGCGGGAGTACTGGCTTTACGACGTGACGGTCTGGTCGGAGGCAGCGGTGGTGGCTGCCGCGCTCGCTCCCGCCGCGCTTGGCTACCACGCCGTGGCGCGGCTGCGCCAACGTTCCCATGCGGCCGGGCGGCCGGAACGCGTGCTTATCTTCGGAGCCGCGGGACTGGGTGCCACCCTGGTTTCTTGTGGCGTTCTCCTGCTGGCGGCGGACGCGAAGGTGCTGACTCCGGATGCGCAGTTGCTGAGTGCCCGCTTGAAGGACCGCTGGATCGCCACTGCGCAATGTCCAAAACCGGGCCCCGGAGCCCCCGACTCCTGGCCCGATTGCGTTTTTGGTGACGTCCGCGGAACGACAACCGTGGTGTTGTGGGGCGACTCCCACGCGCTCCATTGGCTGCTGGCGCTGGACCCGTTGCTGAGGGACTTGAGGATGCGCGGACTGCTGCGGGCTCACGCAGGCTGCCCTCCAGGTCTCGCTCGAGTCGACGACGTGCCCGAACGCTTCGACGCCTGTATCAACTTTGGCTCGGCCGTTTTGGCAGAGGTCACAGACCTGGCTCGCCGAGAACCGGTTTTCGTCCTGCTCTTCGCGCGCTGGGCACGATACCTTAATGAAGAGCCGTACTCCGCGGTCGATCGCAAGCGCGCGCTTCCCGGCTGGATCCCCGGCCGGCAAGCGGTGGAAGTCGGTTTAAGGAATATCGCCACCAGCCTGCGTACGACCGGCATTCCGGTTGGCATCGCGCAGCCCGTGCCGGAGCATCAATACGAAATTCCGAACTGCCTGTACCAATTGCCGGCCGGGCGCTGCACCGTGTCGTGGGAGTCACAGCGTGCCTACATGGACCCGGCACGCGAGATGATCAGCGATATCGCCGCGCGAAGTGGAGCCCTGGTGCTCGACCCCAAACCCCTGCTTTGTCCTGACGAGATTTGCCCGGCCGAACTCGACGGCCACGTGCTCTACTTCGACGACGACCACCTTTCGGGAGAGGGGGCGATCTACCTGGACGACTCACTGCGGGAACTGCTGGCCAGCCTTGCCGCGCTGGACAAGGCGAACACTACGCCTGCGCGACCGCGTTCTCCTTGAACCACGCGTAGGTGCTGCGCAGCCCTTCCTCGAGCGACAGCTTGGGCCGCCAGCCGGTCTGCCACAGGCGCGTCGAGTCCATCAGCTTGCGTGGCGAGCCGTCGGGTTTGTTCGAGTCGAACTCGATGCCGCCCTCGAAGCCGACCACGCGCTGAATCAGGTGAGCCAGGTCGCGAATGGACTGGTCCTCGCCGCAACCGACGTTGCAGAGCGGCAGGCCGATCCGCGCGTCCCACTCGGCGCGCGACAGCGCCATGAGACGCAGGCAGGCGTCAGCCACGTCGTCCACGTGCAGGAATTCGCGCCGCGGCGAGCCGCTGCCCCAGACCGTCGCGGTGGGAGCCTGCTTCAGCTTGGCTTCGTGGAACTTGCGCATCAGCGCCGGGATGACGTGGCTGCTCGCGAGGTCGAAGTTGTCGCCCGGGCCGTAAAGGTTGGTCGGCATGGCGGCGCGGAAGTCGCGGCCATGCTGGCGGTGGTAGGCATC
>JANNLM010000067.1:0-4124 GCA_031396825.1 Gammaproteobacteria bacterium
GTGACCATCGGGCGCGCACCGGACAATGACATCCCGTTCCCGGGCGACAAGGCCGTGTCGGGGCATCACGCCGTCGTCATCACCATCCTGCAGGACTCGTTCCTCGAGGACCTCGACAGCACCAACGGCACCCAGGTCAACGGCAAGCAGGTCGCCAAGCATCCGCTGTCCAACGGCGACGTGATCATGATGGGCCGCAACCAGCTCAAGTATCAGGGCGACGCCGGCAGCGAAGAGGATGACTTCGAAAAGACCATGATCATCCGGCCGGGCCAGATGGGCGCGGCTTTCGACGCCAACGCCAACAAGGCCGCAGTGTCGGGTGGCGCGCCGGCACCCGCCGCTCCGCCGCCAACGCCGATGGTCGGCAAGCTCAAGGTGGCCAGCGGGCCCAATGCGGGCAAGGAACTGGTGCTGACCAAGGCGCTGACGACGCTCGGGCGTCCCGGCGACCAGGTCGCCGCCATCACGCGCCGCGCCGACGGCTACTACATCGTCCACGTCGGCGGCCAGGGCGGCGGCGTCAAGCGCCCGGTGGTCAACGGCAAGGAGATCGACGTGCAGGCCGTGAAGCTCAAGGCCAACGACGTGATCGAACTCGCCGGCACCAAGATGAACTTCCTGCTGGTGCCGCAGTGATCGCGCGCTAGCGCGATCACGCCGGAGCGCCTCTCAGGCGCGACCAAAAAAGGGACTTCGGTCCCTTTTTTGTTGCCGCAGGCTCACCGGGTGAGCCTGCGGTTCCGCCACACTTCCTGCATGACGGCGCAGATCCCAACGTGGCACCCGCGAGCTCCACATATCAACACTTGCGGCGTCCACTCGAAAAGAAACTGGCGCGCAGGCCTCGCTCATCGAAGTTATCCCAAGCTTGTTCCAGCATTTCCGCAAGGGATGCTAGTCAAACGGCGTACATGTTGAGCCCATATTGGATAAAAAGGCGCGGGGATTCTCACCGCACCAATGAGCCAATGAACGAGCCTGCTGCCAGGCGCGCGACCACCGCGCGTATCCAAAGCCTGCCCAAGCTGCCGCCGCACTCGATCGAGGCTGAGCAGTCGGTGCTGGGCGGCCTGCTGCTCAACAACGCGCTGTACTTCGAGCTGGCGGACAAGCTGTCGGAGGGCGACTTTTACCGCGCCGACCACCAGCTGATCTACCGCGGCATCGGCGAGCTGATCGGCGCCAGCAAGCCGTGCGACTTCGTCACGCTCACCGAGCACCTGCGCCACCAGGGCCGCATCGACGACGCCGGCGGCCCGGCCTATATCGCCTCACTGGCGGTGGACACCTACAGCATCCACAACGTGCTGGCCTACGGCGAGATCGTGCGCGAGCGCTCGGTGCTGCGCGGCCTGATCGCCGCCGGCAGCGAGATCGGCGACCTCGGCTACCGCCCGGAAGGGCGCGCGCCGGGCGAACTGGTCGACGAGGCCGAGCAGAAGGTGTTCGCCCTGCGCGAGCGCGGCGCGCGCGCGCGCGCGACCTACAGCTCCGTCGGCGTGCTGCTCGAGCAGGTCGAGAAGAAGATCGAGATCCTGCGCGCCAACCCGAATGCGCTGGCGGGCCTGGGCACGGGTTTCGACCAGCTCGATCGGCGCACCAACGGGCTGCACCCGGGCGACCTGGTGATCGTCGCGGCACGTCCCGGCATGGGCAAGACCAGCTTCGCCATGAACATCGCCGAGCACGTCGCGATCGAGAAGAAGGTCCCGGTGGCGATCTTCAGCATGGAAATGTCGGCCGAGCAGCTGACCCAGCGCATCGTCGCCTCGTTCGGGCGCGTCGAGCTGGGCAAGCTGCGCAGCGGCCAGCTCGACGACGCCGACTACAGCCGCCTGACCTCGGCGCACAGCTTCATCCACGAAGCGCCGATGTTCATCGACGAGACCGGCTCGCTGTCGCCGCTCGACCTGCGCTCGCGCGCGCGGCGCCTGGCCAGCCAGCACGACATCAAGCTGATCATCGTGGATTACATCCAGCTGATGCAGGTGCCCGGCACGGCCGAGAACCGCACCAACGAGATTTCCGAGATCTCGCGCAACCTCAAGGCGCTGGCCAAGGAGCTGGCCGTGCCGATCATCGCGCTGTCGCAGCTCAACCGCGCGCTCGAGCAGCGCGACAACAAGCGCCCGCGGCTCGCCGACTTGCGCGAGTCGGGCGGCATCGAGCAGGACGCCGACCTGGTGCTGTTCATCTATCGCGACGAGATCTACAACGAGGCCAGCCCGGCCAAGGGCAAGGCCGAGATCATCATCGGCAAGCAGCGCTCCGGCCCGACCGGGCACATCGACGTCGCCTTCCTGGGGCAGTACACGAAATTCGATAATCTGGCGGACCCGTCCTTCACCTCGCAGTAGGGCCCGTCCCTCAATGATCCCGCGCGTCACCGCCACGATCGACCTCGCGGCGATCCGGCACAACCTCGGCGTGGTGCGCCAGCACGCACCGCGCTCGAAGGTCATGGCCGCCATCAAGGCCGACGGCTACGGCCACGGCGCCGTGCCGGTGGCGCGCGCGCTCGAGGACCACGCCGACGCCTTCGCCGTGGCGGCGCTCGAGGAAGCGCTGGTGCTGCGCGAGGCCCGCATCAAAGCCAGATTGATATTGCTCGAAGGGATCCTGTCGGTGGAGGAGGCGAAGCTGTCGCTGCGCCACGCCCTGCAGGTGGTGGTGAACGACCACTGGCAGCTCGAGCTCCTCGAGGCGCTGCCGCACGGCGCGCGCGTGTCGCTGTGGGTGAAGCTCGACTCCGGCATGCACCGCCTGGGCTTCCCGCTGGGCGACGTGCCAGGGATCTGGCGGCGCATCCAGGCGCGGCCCGACTGGGAGTTCATGGGCTGGATCACGCACCTCGGCTGCGCCGACGAGCCGGACAATCCGGCCACGCGCGAGCAGGTCGCCGCCTTCACTCGCGCGGTAGACGGCCTGCCGGGCGCACGCTCGATCGCCAATTCCGCGGGCCTGCTGGCGTGGCCCGAGGCGCGCGCCGACTGGGTGCGCCCCGGGCTGATGCTGTACGGCGCCTCGCCGCTGCCCGGCAAGAGCGGCGCGCAGCTGGGCCTGAAGCCCGCCATGCGCCTGGAAAGCCGCCTGATTGCGGTGCGCGATTACGACAAGGGCGCGGTCATCGGCTACGGCGGCACCTGGCGCTGCCCCGAGCCGATGCGCGTTGGCGTGGCGTCCGTCGGCTATGCCGATGGCTACCACCGCTCGCTGCCGAGCGGTACGCCGGTGATGGTGCGCGACCGGCGCGTGGACCTGGTCGGGCGCGTGTCGATGGACATGATCACGCTCGACCTGCGCGCCATGCCGCAGGCCGCGGTCGGCGATCCGGTGCTGCTGTGGGGCGCGGCGCTGCCGGTGGAGGAGATCGCGCAAGGCGCCGGCACGGTGGCTTACGAACTGCTCTGCGGCCTCACGCAGCGCGTGCGGTTCGTGCACACGGGCTGAAATAGAAAAGGGGACGGTCGCCCGTCCCCTTCTCTACGCTGCCTGAGGTCGCTCAGGCGGCTTTTTCTTCCTCGATCGCGACCGTGATGCTGGCCTCGACTTCGGTGTGCAGGCGCAGCGTCACCGGTGAGCTGCCGATCTGGCGGATCGGCCCGGTCGGCATGTCGACTTCGGCCTTCTTCAGGTCGAGGCCGGCGGCCTGGGCGGCACGCACGATGTCGGACGGGCCAATCGAGCCGTACAGCTTGCCTTCCTCGGCGGTCAGCGCCTTGATCGTCAGCGTCTTGCCGTTGAACTGCGCGGCGCGCATCTTCGCGGCGCTGAGCGAGTCACCGGCCTTCTTCACCAGCTCGGCCTTGCGCGCCTCGAACACCTTCAGGTTGCCCTTGGTGGCCGGCAGCGCCTTGCCCTGCGGCAGCAGGAAATTGCGGCCGTAGCCCGGCTTCACTTTCACGGTGTCGCCGAGGTCGCCAAGGTTCTTGACCTTCTCCAGCAGAATCACGTCCATGTCGTTCCCCTTAGCCGTGCTTGTCGGTGTACGGCAGCAGGGACAGGTAACGCGCGCGCTTGATCGCGAGCGCCAGCTTGCGCTGGTACTGCGCCTTGGTGCCGGTGACGCGCGAGGGCACGATCTTGCCGGTCTCGGACACGTACTGCTTCAGCGTGGCGAG
>JANNLM010000151.1:0-3228 GCA_031396825.1 Gammaproteobacteria bacterium
GGAGATGGTGATGCCGGGCGACAACGTGCAGATGACGGTGGAGCTGATCAACCCGATCGCGATGGAAGCGCAGGTGCGCTTCGCCATCCGTGAGGGTGGCCGCACCGTCGGCGCCGGCGTGGTCACCAAGATCCTCGCCTAAGCACCGCAGCAAACGGAAGAAGAAGCAGAACTGTTTTTTAACTGAGTACGAGCATGGCCGCGACCAACCAGTCCATCCGCATCCGCCTCAAGGCTTTCGATCATCGCCTGATCGACAAGTCCGCGCGCGAGATCGTCGAGACCGCGAAGCGCACCGGCGCGATGGTGCGGGGGCCGATCCCCCTGCCGACGCGCAAGGAGCGCTACACGATCCTCGTGTCGCCGCACGCCGACAAGAGCGCGCGCGACCAGTACGAGATCCGCACGCACAAGCGCCTGATGCAGATCATGGATCCGACCGAGAAGACGGTGGATGCGCTGTCCAAGCTCGACCTGCCTGCGGGCGTCGAAGTCCAGATCAAGCTGAGCTGAAGCCATGGCCCTCGGAATCGTTGGGAAGAAAGCGGGCATGACCCGCGTGTTCACGGAAGCCGGTGAGTCGATCCCGGTCACCGTGATCGAGTGCACGCCGAACCGCGTGACGATGGTGAAGACGACCGAGTCCGACGGCTACAGCGCCGTGCAGGTCGCCGTCGGCACCCGCAAGGCGCAGCGCGTCAACAAGGCCATGGCCGGCCACTACAAGAAGGCCGGCGTCGCGCCGGGCCGCGGCCTGTGGGAGTTCCGCCTGTCCGGCAAGGAAGGCGCGGATCTCAAGGTCGGCTCCGAGCTGAAGGTCGAGCTGTTCAAGGACGTCAAGCGCGTCGACGTGACCGGCACGACCATCGGCAAGGGCTTCCAGGGCGTGATGAAGCGCCACAACTTCGGCGGCGGCCGTGCGACCCACGGCAACTCGCTGTCGCACCGGCACCCGGGCTCGATCGGCCAGCGCCAGGACCCGGGCAAGGTGTGGAAGGGCAAGCCGATGGGCGGCCACATGGGCAGCGTCAAGGCCACGGCGCTGAACCTCGACCTCGTCAAGATCGACGTCGAGCGCAACCTGCTGCTGGTGAAGGGCGCGATCCCGGGCGCGAAGAACGGCGACCTGATCGTCAAGCCGACGGTGAAGAACTAAGCCATGGACATCCAGCTCGCCAACAGCAAGTCGAAAGTCAGCGTCTCCGACGCCGTGTTCGGCGCCGAGTACAACGAGGCGCTCGTGCACCAGGCCGTGACGGCCTGGCGCAACGGTGCGCGCTCCGGCACCAAGAAGCAGAAGACGCGCTCCGAAGTGCGCGGCGGCGGCCGCAAGCCGTGGAAGCAGAAGGGCACGGGCCAGGCCCGCGCCGGTACGATCCGCTCGCCGCTCTGGCGCGGCGGCGGCCGGACCTTTGCCGCGGTGCCGCGCGACCATTCGCAGAAGATCAACAAGAAGATGTACCGCGGCGCGCTGCGCTCGATCGTCAGTGAGCTCGCCCGCCAGGGTCACCTGCTCGTCGCCGAGGATTTCACCGTCGACGCGCCGAAGACCAAGGGCCTGATCGAGAAGCTGGCCAAGCTGGGCGCCAACGACATCCTGATCGTCACCGACGCCGTGGACCAGAACCTGCTGCTGTCCGCGCGCAACCTGCCGCACGTCGAAGTCAGCGACGTCGAGGGCCTCAACCCGGTCGCGCTGCTGTCGCGCGAGAAGGTGCTGGTCACGCAAGCGGCGCTGAAGAAGCTGGAGGCCTGGCTGTCATGAGCAAGATCGCCGTCGGTCACGACCGCCTGCACCGCCTGATCCTCGCGCCGATCGTCTCGGAGAAGAGCACGCGCGCGATGGAGCAGTCGAACCAGTACGTCTTCAGGGTGCTGAAGGACGCCGCCAAGCCCGAGATCAAGGTCGCGGTGGAAAAACTCTTCAGCGTGAAGGTGCTGGACGTCAAGACCCTGAACGTGAAGGGCAAGAGCAAGGGTGGCCAGAAAACGCCGGGCCGCCGCTCCGACTGGAAGAAGGCGTACGTGACGCTGGCCGAAGGCCAGACGATCGACTTCGCCGCCGGCGCCAAGGTTTAAGGAAGAAGAATCATGTCACTCCAGACCATGAAGCCGACGTCCCCGGGCCGCCGCCACCAGGTGCGCCCGTCGACCGCGCACCTGTACAAGGGCCGGCCGCACGACGCGCTGCTCGAGTCCAAGTCCGGCCAGGGCGGCCGCAACAACGCCGGCCGCATCACCACGCGTCACCAGGGCGGTGGTCACAAGCAGCATTACCGCCTGATCGACTTCAAGCGCGACAAGGACGGCATCGTCGCCAAGGTCGAGCGCGTCGAGCACGACCCGAACCGCACCGCGCACATCGCGCTGGTCTGCTACGCCGACGGCGAGCGCCGCTACATCATCGCGCCCAAGGGCGTGGTGGCGGGCGACACGATCGTGTCCGGCTCGACCGCCGACATCAAAGCGGGCAACGCGCTGCCGCTGCGCAACATCCCGGCCGGCACCAACATCCACTGCGTCGAGATGCGTCCCGGCAAGGGCGCGCAGCTCGCCCGCTCGGCCGGCGCCGCGGTGCAGCTGGTCGCGCGTGAAGGCGACTACGTCACCGTGCGCCTGCGCTCGGGCGAGATCCGCAAGATCCTCGCCGACTGCCGCGCGACGATCGGCGAAGTCAGCAACGACGAGCACAACCTGCGGCACTACGGCAAGGCCGGCGCCAAGCGCTGGCGCGGCATCCGCCCGACGGTGCGCGGCCTGGCGATGAACCCGGTCGACCACCCGCACGGTGGCGGCGAAGGCAAATCCGGCCAGGGCAACCCGCACCCGGTATCGCCGTGGGGCCAGAAGGCCAAGGGCCTGCATACGCGCAAGAACAAGCGCACGCAGTCGATGATCGTCAGCAGCAGGCACCGGAACAAGTAAGGGACCGTCATGTCACGCTCACTCAAGAAAGGCCCGTTCATCGACCACCACCTCGCCAAGAAGGTGGCGGAGGCGCAGGCGTCGCGCACCAAGAAGCCGATCAAGACCTGGTCGCGCCGCTCGATGGTGACGCCGGACATGGTCGGCCTGACCATCCAGGTGCACAACGGCCGCCAGCACATGCCGGTGTTCATCACCGAGAACATGGTGTCGCACAAGCTCGGCGAGTTCGCGCCGACGCGCATCTTCAAGGGCCACGGCGCCGTCGGCGACCGCAAGGGCGAGGAGAGCGACAAGAAGCCG
>JANNLM010000305.1:0-4152 GCA_031396825.1 Gammaproteobacteria bacterium
TTATTCAATAATTTCGATTTCTGAAGTTGGCTTTGCCTGAAGCTTGGCTTCACTAAAGGTTTAGTTTTCTTTCCAATTGAGATTGCAAGTGTTACCTTTTTTAAGGGTTGGTCAGGTTCAAACGGAGGGTCTGGTCTAAGCTCGGCGCCCGCGGCGCCGCGGCGCTGCACCGCGCGCTGGTGCGCCGCACGCTGGCATCGGCCCGCGCGAGCGGCGGCACGGTCGAGCTGTGGTGCGCGCCGGACACTTCGCACGGATTCTTCGCCGCCTGCCGGCGCGAGTTCGGCGTGCGGCTGCGCCGCCAGCCGGCCGGCGACCTCGGCCGCCGCATGGCGCTCGCCCTGGCGCGCGCGCTGCGCGAAGGCGCCGGCGTGGCGGTCCTGGTGGGGTCGGACTGCCCGGGGTTCACGCCACGGGACTTCACCGACGCGGTGGCCGCGCTGGTCACGCGCGATTGCGTGCTGCAGCCCTCGAGCGACGGCGGCTACGTGCTGATCGGCGCGCGGCGCTCGGAGCGGCGCGCGCTCGCGGGCATCGCCTGGAGCTCGGGCCGCGAACTGCGCCAGACGCGACGCCGTTTCGCGGCGCTGGACATGGACTGGCGGGAACTCCGGGTGCTCAGGGACATCGACACGCCGGTGGATTACTCGACGGCGCGGCGAGGCGGGCGTCGGCCGAGCGACCTTTGGGCGCAAGCCCATCGGGAGCGAGGACGGAGCCCGCCTCGCCGGGCATGAAGCATCACTCCTTCGTCAGTTTCTTCATCAGCGGCGTGATCAGGTCCATCGGCAGCGGGAAGATGATGGTCGAGTTCTTCTCGCCGGCGACGTCCACCAGCGTCTGCAGGTAGCGCAGCTGCATGGCCTGCGGCTCCTTGGCCAGCATGGTGGCGGCCTCGAGCAGCTTGGCCGACGCCTGCATCTCGCCCTCGGCGTGGATGATCTTGGCGCGCCGCGTGCGCTCGGCCTCGGCCTGCCGCGCCATCGCGCGGATCATGGTCTCGTCGAGGTCGACGTGCTTGATCTCGACGTTGGCGACCTTGATGCCCCAGGGATCGGTCTGCTTGTCGAGGATCTCCTGGATGTCCTGGTTGAGCTTGTCGCGCTCCATCAGCAGGTCGTCGAGGTCGTGCTGGCCCAGCACCGAGCGCAGCGTGGTCTGCGCCAGCTGGCTGGTGGCCTCGTAGTAGTGCGCGACCTGCAGGATCGCCTTGTCCGGCGACACGACGCGGAAGTAGATCACCGCGTTGACCTTGACCGAGACGTTGTCGCGCGTGATCACGTCCTGTGGCGGCACGTCCATGACTACCGTGCGCAGGTCCACGCGCACGATGCTCTGGATCATCGGGACCACGATCACCAGCCCCGGTCCCTTGAGCCCGGTGTAGCGGCCGAGGGTAAAGGTCACGCCGCGCTCGTACTCGTTGAGCACCTTGATGGCGCTGATGACCAGCGCGATGAGGAAGAACGCAATGACTGAGCCGAATCCGAACATGGGGGTTGCCTCTCTCGGTTAGTGCTGCTCGGGCTCGACTATCAGGGTCAGCCCGTCGATGGCGGTTACGCGCAGGCGCGCGCCGGCCCGCACCGGTGCGCTGCTGCGGAACTTCCAGCGCTCGCCGGCGACCCAGCCCCAGCCTTCGGAGCCGTTCGCCTCGAGCACTTCCAGGGTGTGGCCGACGAGCGTGGCGTCGCCGGTGGTGACGGGCGCCTGCCGGGCGCGCCACAGCAGGTACAGGGTGCCCGCCAGCACGCCGGCGGCGACCGTGGCGATGCCGAAGATGATGCCGCGATTCACACCGTAGCCCGGCACGTCGATGTCCATCAGCATGATCGAGCCGAAGACGAACGCGACCAGCCCGCCGACACCGAGCACGCCGCTCGGCGCGAACGCCTCGGCGATCATCAGCACGACGCCGAGCAGCACCAGCGCCAGCCCGACGTAGTTCACCGGCAGCACCTGGAACGCGAACATGGCCAGCAGCAGGCAGATGGCGCCGACCACGCCGGGCAGGATCGCGCCCGGGTGATAGCCCTCGAGCAGCAGGCCGTAGATGCCGATCAGCAGCAGCACATAGGCCACGGTCGGGTTGGTGATGATGGACAGGAATTTCATGCGCCAGTCCGGATCGATGCTCTCCACGGCCAGGCCGGCGGTCTGCAACGTGATCTCGCCGGTGGTCGTCGTCACCTTGCGACCGTCGATCTTCTTCAGCAGGTCGGTGACGTCGTCGGCCAGCAGGTCCACGACTTTCTGCTCGAGCGCGCGCTCGGCCGACAGCGACGCGCCCTCTCGCACGGCACGCTCGGCCCAGTCGGCGTTGCGTCCGCGTTTCTCCGCCAGGCTGCGGATGTAGGCGACCGCGTCGTTGACGATCTTGGTCTGCATCGCGTCCGGCGAGGCCCTGGGCGACTCCTGCTTTTCCTCGTCCTTGCCGTCCTTCGGATCGGGCTTCTCCGGCATGCCCGGCAGCGGCGCCGAGCCGCCGACCGGCACCGGCGTCGCCGCGCCGAGGTTGGTCGCGGGCGCCATCGCCGCGACATGGCAGGCGTAGAGGATGTACGTGCCGGCGCTGGCGGCGCGTGCGCCGCCCGGAGCGACGAAGCAGGCCACCGGCACCGGTGAATTCAGCACGAGCTTGATGATGTCCCGCATCGCCGAGTCGAGGCCGCCCGGCGTATCGATCTGCACGACGATCACGCTCGCGCCGGACTCCAGCGCGCGCCGGTGCGCCTTCTCGAAGTAGCCGCTGGTGGCCGGGCCGATGGCGTCCCGGATCGTGATCAGCGCCGCCTGGCCAGCCGCGTCGGCCGGCGCCGGCGCCAGGGCCAGCAGCAGGGCAAGCGTAAACCAGTGAACACGGGGCATGGGCGAGTATAGGACTGCCCTTGGCATGTGCTGGTATCTATATGATTTTGCTTATGTTTCACTGAAGGACTTTCCCCGAACCGAAAAGCCTGATAAATAGGCCCGCGATTTTCAGCCCATGCAGGCTCAAGGACCTATGGCACGGACGGCAGGAAAGAAGCAGGCACCGGCGAAGATCGAGGAAGACGACGACGATGCCTGGGACGACGCAGTCGTCGAAGCGGACGGCAAGGATGCCGCCGCCGACCTGCGGTTGCGCGACTGGCGCGACGTGGAACGTTTCCGCGAGATGAAGGAGCTGCGCAACCTGGTCGACGACGACTACGGGCTCGAAGAGATCTTCCACGTCCCGCTCAAGTCGCGCATCGAAGTGCCCCCGCGCCAGCCCAAGCTCGTCCCGCCCTCCAAGCTGGTCGCCGCCAAGGGCGCCAAGGCCGCCGAGGTCAAGCCCGCCGCCAAGACCGTCGCCAAGCCCCAGGCCCAGGCCGCGAAGCACGCGCCGGCAACCAAGCACGCTCCCGCGAAGAAAGTTGCGCCGGCCAAGGCCAAGGCGCACGCCAAGCCCCACGCCAAGGTCAAGCCGAAGGCGAAGCACCGCTGAGTTGTCGCGACAGGTGGGCGAAGGCCTCGTCCACCGTGTCGGCGAACCGGATCTGCTCGTAATCCGCGCGGCTGATCAGGCCGCGGCGCGCGAGCGCCTCGAAGTTCACCACCTCTTTCCAGAACTCGCGCCCGATCAGCACGAACGGCATCGGACGGACCTTGCCGGTCTGCACCAGCGTGAGCATCTCGAACAACTCGTCGAAGGTGCCGAAGCCGCCCGGGAACACCACCATGGCCTCGGCCAGCTTCATGAACCAGAACTTGCGCATGAAGAAGGAGTGGAACTCGAAGGTCAGCTCGGGCGCGACGTGGTCGTTGACGCTCTGCTCGAACGGCAGCGAGATGTTGAGGGCGACGTTCAGGCGCTTGTCCACGCGCGCCACGCCGCGCGACGACGCCTCCATGATCCCCGGCCCACCGCCGCAGCAGAAGAAGAAGCGGTCGGACGGCTCGTGCGCCTGCACCGTCCACCGTGCCAAACGCTCGGCCAGGTCGGTGGCGAGCTGGAAGTAGTCCGGCCCCGACTTCGGCTTCGGCCGGATGCGCGCCGAGCCAAAGAAGATGATCGCGCGCGACACCCCGCGCAGCGCCAGCCGCGTCTGCGGCTCGACGTACTCGCACAGCATGCGGATGGTGCGCGCCTCGGCGCTCATCATGAAGTCGGCGTTCTTGTAGGCCTTG
>JANNLM010000184.1:0-12618 GCA_031396825.1 Gammaproteobacteria bacterium
CGTACATCTCCATGCGCTTGAAGATGATGTCGGCGCACAGGTTGGCCTTCTCGACCGCGTCCGGGCCGGTCACCACCAGCATGCCGCCGATCTTGTAGCCATTGGCGTACGACATCGACACCTTGTAGGTCGGCGTCGGCGGCGCGCCCCTGATGCCGCTGACCTTGACGCGGTTGGTGCCGTCCTGCTCGAGGTTGATGGTGGTGAAGTCGGCGATGCAGTCCGGACCGAGGTAGCGCCTGGGGTCGCCCATCTCGTAGAGCAGCTGCGAGGTCACGGTCTCGACGTTGACCAGGCCGCCGGTGCCCATGTGCTTGGTGATGGTGAAGCTGCCGTCCGGCAGCGCTTCCGACACCGGGTAGCCGATGCGGGCGAAATCCTTCACGTCGCGCCAGTGCGTGTAGTTGCCGCCGGTGCACTGCGGCCCGCACTCGAGGATGTGGCCCATGATGGTGCCGGCGGCGAGCCTGTCGTAGTCGTCGAGCGACCAGCCGAACTCGTGCAGCAGCGGGCCGAGCACGATCGACGGATCGGTGGCGCGGCCGGTGATGACCACGTCGGCGCCCTGCGCCAGCGCCTCGGCAATGGGCTTGGCGCCGATGTAGACGTTGGCGCTGGTCAGGCGCGACAGCACGCCATCCACCGGCGCGCCGGAGTCGAGGTTGGTGAACTTCTCGCCGGATTTCATCAGCTCCGGCAGGCGCGCGAGGATGTCGTCGCCCTCGACGATGCCGATCTTCACGCCCTTGAGCTTGAGCTCGCCGACCACCTTGCGGATCGCCTCGAGGCAGCCGCGCGGATTGACGCCGCCGGCGTTGGCCACCACCTTGATGCCCTTCTCCTTGCAGCGCGGCAGGATGCGGCGAAGCATCTCGACGAAGTCGGTGGCGTAGCCGGCGTTGGGATCGCGCGACTTGAGCTTCTGCATGATGCTCATCGTCACTTCGGCCAGGTAGTCGAGCGTGAGGTAGTCCAGCGGACCTTCCTCGACCAGCCGGATCGGCCCCAGCAGGCTGTCGCCCCAGAAGCCCTGGCCGTTGGCGATGCGCACCATTTGTTTGGTCATGCGTGTCCCTTAGTTTGTCATTCCCGCGAAAGCGGGAATCCAGCCTTGAAAAACTGGGTCCCCGCTTTCGCGGGGACGACGACAATTTACAACATCCAGCGCGCGATCCCGAGCAGGATTCCCGCGTAAATCCCGGCGACGAAGTCGTCGAGCATGATGCCGATGCCGCCGTGCAGCGAGCGGTCGAGCTGGCGGATCGGCCAGGGTTTCACGATGTCGAAGAAGCGGAACAGCACGAACGCCGCGACCAGCCACATCCACAGCGGCCCTTCGGCGGCGCTCTGCCCCGGCAGGATCGACGCGGCGGCGACCATGAAGCCGACCACCTCGTCGAACACGATGCCGCTGTGGTCGTCCACGCCGAGCAGCTTGGCGCTGCGCCCGCAAATGAACACGCCGACGCCGAACAGCGCCGCCACCAGCATCAGGTAGGCGGGCCAGGGCATCCAGCAGACCAGCACCCACACCGGCACCGCCAGCAGCGTGCCGACGGTGCCCGGCGCGTACGGCGACAAGCCGGCGCCGAAACCGAACGCCACCATGTGCTCGGGCGTGGTGAGCACCAGGCTCGCCGGCGGGCGCGACGCCTTGTCCTGCGGTCGGCCGAGGTCCATTGCCTAAGCGAAATGCCGGTAGCCGAACGGATCGATCGCCAGCTTCTTGCCCTTGGCGTCGAGCACGGTCAGGCCCTTGCCCTTCACCACCTTGCCGATCTCGGTCAGCGGCACGTCGAGGCGCTTGCGCAGCTTGGCGACGTCCTCGGGCGGCAGGCACACGCACAGCTCGTAGTCGTCGCCGCCCGCGACCTGCAGGTCGAGCCGGTCTTCCGGCTCGGACAGGTTCTTGAACGCGCGCGACATCGGCAGCTTGTTGGCGCGGATCTCGGCGCCGACGCCGCTGGCGTCGAGCACGTGCGACAGGTCGCCGGCCAGGCCGTCGGACAGGTCGATGGCCGCGTGTGCGAGGTCGCGCAGCACGGCGCCGGCCGCCACGCGCGGCACCGGGCGGTTCAGGCGGGCGCGCAGGTGCTCGAGGTCAGCCGAGCGCGCCTCGCCCCGGCCGCCACCCTCGCCGAGCAAGCGCAGCGCGAGCGCCGCGTCGCCAAGCGTGCCGGTCACGCAGATCGCATCGCCGGCCTTCGCGCCCGAGCGGCGTATGGCTTTGCCCGCGGGCACCGTGCCCATCGCGGTGACGGTGATCGACAGCGCGCCCTGCGTGGTGTCGCCGCCCACCAGCGCGACGCCGGTCTCGCGCGCCATCGCGCCGAGCCCGGCGGCGAAGCCGGCCAGCCACTCGGGGTCGGCCATGCGCAGCGTCAGCGCCAGCGTGAACCAGCGCGGCTCGGCGCCCATCGCCGCGAGGTCGGACAGGTTGACCGCCAGCGCCTTCCAGCCCACCGCCTGCGGATCGGTGTCGTCCGGGAAATGCCGGCCCGCGATCAGCGTGTCGGTGGTGACGACCACCTCGTGCCCGCGCGGTGGCGCCAGCAGCGCCGCGTCGTCGCCGATGCCGAGCGCCACGTCCGCGCGCGGCGGCGTCAGCTCGGCGAAGTAGCGTCGGATCAGCTCGAACTCGTCCATGGTTTCTTCTTGTTAAGGCTGGCTCGCGACCTCGGTGGCGCGCACCGTGCGTGCCACCTTGTCGAGCACGCCGTTGATGTACTTGAAGCTGTCCTCCGCGCCGAACATCTTGCAGAGGTTGACCGATTCGTTGACCACGACCTTCCACGGCACGTCCGGGCAGAACATCAGCTCGTAGCTGCCGAGCATCAGCACCGCGCGCTCGACCGGGTCGAGCTGCTCGAGCTTGCGGTCGAGGTACTCGCTGAAGGTGTCGGTGAGCATGCCGCTCTCGCGCACGCAGCCGTGCAGCAGCGACTTGAAGTAGTCCACGTCGGCGCGGCCGAGGCTGTCCTCGTCGCGGAACTCCTTCAGCATGCGCTCCGGCGCCGTCTCGTTGACCAGCCACTGGTACAGCGCCTGCACGGTCAGCCGGCGCGCGAGGCCGCGGCGGCTGGCGGGAACCTGCGCATCGGTCATGCCGACTCCCGCTTGAAGCGCACCATCTCGAGCATGGCCGCGGCCGACTCGTAGCCCTTGTTGGCCCTGCCCGGCCTGGCGCGCGCCGCGGCCTGGGCCGGGGTGTCCACGGTCAGCACGCCGAAGCCCACCGGCAGCGCGTGGCGCAGCGCCACGTCCTGCAGGCCGTTGGCGCAGCCGCCGGCGACGTACTCGAAGTGCGGCGTGTCGCCGCGGATCACGGCGCCGAGCGCGACCACGCCGTCGTAGCGGCGCGAGCGCGCCAGCTGCTCCAGCGCGAGCGGGATCTCGAACGCGCCGGGCACGCGAAACTCGTGGATGCGGTCGGGCGTGACGCCCCAGTCCTTGAGGCAGCCGCGCGCGCCCTTGACCAGGGCGCCGACGATGTCGGCGTTCCAGCGCGTGGCCACGAGGGCGATGCGCACGCTGGCGAATTCCTTCTTCGAGGGCCGGGGCGGCGGCGCGTAGCCGGTCTTCTTCATGCCTCAATCACAGGGCACGTACTCGACGACCTCGAGCCCGAAGCCCGAAATCGCCTGCATGCGCTTGGGCGCCGACAGCACGCGCATCTTGCGCACGCCGAGGTCCGACAGGATCTGCGCGCCGATGCCGTAGGTGCGCAGCACCTGGCGCTCGTCATGGTGGCCCTCGGGGTGGTGCTCGTCCTGCGGCGGCTGCTCGAGCGCGACGATCTGCTTGACCAGGTCCTTGGGCGACTCCGGCTTGCGCAGCAGCACGACCACGCCGCCCTCCTCGCTGATGCGGTGCAGCGCGCGGCGCAGCGGCCAGCCGAACTGCGGGTGCTCGGCGCCGAGCACGTCGGACAGCGTGTTGCGCAGGTGCACGCGCACCAGCGTCGGCGTCTTGCCCTCGATCTCGCCCTTCACCATCGCCAGGTGCACGGTGTTGTCGACCGAGTCCTGGTAGGTGACCAGGCGGAACTCGCCGAACTGCGTGTTGAGCCTGCTCTCGGCCACGCGCTCGATGGTGTGCTCGTGCTGCAGGCGGTAGCGGATCAGGTCGGCGATGGTGCCGATCTTGAGCGCGTGCTCGCGCGCGAACTTCTCGAGGTCGGGGCGGCGCGCCATGGTGCCGTCCTCGTTGAGGATCTCGACGATCACCGCGGCCGGCTCGAGCCCGGCCATGCGCGCGAGGTCGCAGCCGGCCTCGGTGTGGCCGGCGCGCGTCAGCACGCCGCCGGGCTGCGCCATCAGCGGGAAGATGTGGCCAGGCTGCACCAGGTCGTCGGCGCGCGCCTCCGGCTTCACCGCGGTGCGGATGGTGTGCGCGCGGTCGAACGCGGAAATGCCCGTGGTCACGCCTTCGGCCGCCTCGATCGAGATGGTGAACGCGGTGCGGTGCTTGTCGTCGCCGTAGGCCACCATCGGCGGCAGGCGCAGCTGGCGGCAGCGCTCGGGGGTCAGGGTCAGGCAGATCAGGCCGCGCCCGTAGCGCGCCATGAAGTTGATGTCTTCCGGACGGACGTGGCTGGCCGCCATGACGAGGTCGCCCTCGTTCTCGCGGTCCTCGTCATCCATGATCACGACCATCTTGCCGGCCTTGAGGTCGGCGACGATGTCTTCGGTGGTGTCCAGCGCCCGGCGGGCTTGCCCCAGGTGACTGACTTTATTCACTTTTTAACCAACTTTTCCAGGTAACGGGCGAGCAGGTCGACTTCGAGGTTGACCGGATCGCCGGGGCTCAGCCGCCCCAGCGTGGTGTGCCGGAGCGTGTGGGGAACAATGTTAACGCCAAACCCGCCGGCCCCAGTTTCGTTGACGGTCAGGCTCACGCCGTCGATGCACACCGAGCCCTTGCGGGCGACGTAGCGCATCAGCGCGCGCGGCGCGTTGAAGGTCAGGCGCGCGCTGCGCCCGTCGGCCTTGCGCGAGGCCAGGCGCCCGACGCCATCGACGTGGCCGGACACCAGGTGCCCGCCCAGCGGCTGCGCCAGCGTCAGCGCCTTCTCCAGGTTCACGCGCGTGCCCGCGCGCCACGATCCCGCGGTGGTCGCGGTGAGCGTCTCGACCGATACGTCGGCAATGAAGCGCTTGCCCTTGAGCGCCGCGACGGTCAGGCACGCGCCGCTGCAGGCGATGCTGTCGCCGAGCTTCACAGCCCTGAGAAAGCCGGTGCCGGTTTCCAGCGTGATCCTGCGATCGCCGCCGCGAAACTCGATGGCGACGACTTGGCCGATGGACGCAACGATGCCGGTGAACATTTATTCGGGCACCGCGGTGATGCGCAGGTCGGCGCCGACCATGCGCGAGTCGGTGTAGCGCAGGCGGATGCGCTGGTCGAGTGCGGTCAGGCCCGGCAGGCTCGCCAGCGCGCGCGCCTCGTCGCCGAGCAGGCTCGGCGCGACGTACAGCACCAGTTCGTCCACGCGCTGCGCCTGCAGCAAGGCGCCGGCGAGCTTGGGCCCGGACTCGACCAGCACCTCGTTGATCTCCATGCGGCCCAGCGTATCAAGCGCGGATGCGAGGTCCACGCGCCCTTCCCGGTTGGTCCCGGCCAGAGCGACCTCGACGCCGGCGGCGCGCAGCGCGTCGAGCCGGTCCTCGGGCGGGCGCACGGCGATGGCGATGCGGCGCGCGCCGGGCTTCCAGACACTGGCGTCGAGCGGCGCGCGCAGCTGCGTGTCGAGCACGATGCGGTCGGGCTGGCGCTCGGTGGCGACCGCGCGCACGGTCAATTCGGGATCGTCCGCCAGCACCGTCTCGACGCTGGTCAGCACGGCGCCGGCCTCGGCGCGCAGGCGGTGCGCGTCGGCGCGCGCCTCGTCGCCGCTGATCCAGCGGCTCTCGCCGCTGCCCATGGCGGTGCGGCCGTCCAGGCTCATGGCGAGCTTGAGCGTCACCCACGGCCGGCCCCGCGTCATGCGCGAGATGAAGCCGCGGTTGAGCGCGGCCGCCTGCTCTTCGAGCACGCCGGTCTCGGCCGCGATGCCGGCGGCGCGCAGCGCCGCCAGGCCCTTGCCGGCGACCAGCGGATTGGGATCCTCGATCGCCGCGATCACGCGGCCGACGCCCGCCGCCACCAGCGCCTCGGTGCACGGGCCGGTGCGTCCGGTGTGGCAGCAGGGCTCGAGCGTCACGTAGACGTCGGCGCCCTCGGCGCGGGCGCCGGCCTGCTTGAGCGCCAGCGCCTCGGCATGCGGCTCGCCGGCGCGGGCGTGGAAACCCTCGCCGACCACGATGCCGCGCTTGACGATGACGCAGCCCACGCGCGGATTGGGATGCGTGGTGTGCAGGCCGCCGCGCGCGAGCTCGAGCGCGCGGGCCATGTATGCCGGATTCACCGCAGCGCGCCGCTTCAAGCCTTCTTCTTCTTTTCCTCTTCCGACTCGATCAGCGACATCTGGCTGCGCCGCTCCTCGGCCGAGGGGAAAGTCAGCAACCGGTCGACCGCGTCGCGGAACTCGGTGGCGTCCTTGAACTGGTGATAGATGGAGGCGAAGCGCACGTAGGCCACCTGGTCGAGGTCGCGCAACTCCTGCATGACCAGCTCGCCCACGCGGTGCGACTTGATCTGGCGCTCGCTGGTGGTACGCAGCTTGCGCTCGACGTTCTCGATCAGGTGGTCGATCTGCTCGGGCGTGACCGGCCGCTTGTACAGCGCGCGCGCCAGGCCGTTGCGAAGCTTCTGCTCGTCGTACGGCTCCGGCGGCCCGCTGCGCTTCTCGATCTGCGGCATCTGCAGCGCCGCCTTCTCGAAGGTGGTGAAGCGCGCGCCGCACTTCTCGCACTCGCGGCGCCGGCGCACCTGCGCCCCGTCCTCGGCCATGCGCGAGTCCACCACGCGGGTGTCCTCGGTCTTGCAGAACGGGCAATGCATGGCGCTAAGGTGTCATCCCGAGCGCAGCGAGGGATCTCATGCGAGATCCCTCGTCGCTGCGCTCCTCGGGATGACACGAGTGGCCTGATACACGGGGTGGTTCGCGCAGAGCTGCTCGACCTGGCCGCGGACCTTCGCCAGCGCGGCTTCCACGTCGCCCTGCTTGCTCATGACGTCGACCACGTCGCTGATCCAGCCGGCGACGTCGCGCATGTCCTTCTCCATGAAGCCGCGCGTGGTCGAGGCCGGCGAGCCCAGGCGCAGGCCCGAGGTCACGAACGGCGACTTCGGGTCGTTCGGCACGGAGTTCTTGTTGACCGTGATGTGCGCGCGGCCGAGCGCGGCCTCGGCGTCCTTGCCGGTCACGTTCTTCGCGATCAGGTCGAGCAGGAACAAGTGGTTGTCGGTGCCGCCGGAGACGACCTTGTAGCCGCGCTGGATGAAGACCTCCGCCATCGCGCGCGCGTTGAGCACCACCTGGTGCTGGTAGGCCTTGAACTCGGGCGACAGCGCTTCCTTGAACGCGACCGCCTTGGCGGCGATGACGTGCATCAGCGGGCCGCCCTGGATGCCCGGGAACACCGCCGAGTTGAGCTTCTTGTGGAAGTCCTCGGACTGGCCCTTGCTCAGGATCACGCCGCCGCGCGGCCCACGCAGCGTCTTGTGCGTGGTGCTCGTGACCACGTGCGCGTGCGGCAGCGGGCTCGGGTACTCGCCGGCCGCGACCAGGCCCGCGACGTGCGCCATGTCCACCCAGAACGGACAGCCGACCTTGTCGGCGATCTGGCGCATGCGCGCCCAGTCCTTCACGCGCGAGTACGCCGAGAAGCCGCCAATCAGCATCTTTGGTTTGGTTTCGAGCGCGATGCGCTCCATCTGGTCGTAGTCGATGT
The DNA here is from genome assembly GCA_031396825.1 of Gammaproteobacteria bacterium. GTDB lineage: Bacteria > Pseudomonadota > Gammaproteobacteria > Nevskiales > Nevskiaceae > JACPFV01. Next base: position 7,836 of record JANNLM010000184.1, read on the forward strand.
AGCCGTCAGCGTTGAGGCCGTACGGCACGATCTTGTAGTGCTTGCCGGAGAAGTTCGCGGGGTTGCCGTGCGTCAGGTGCCCGCCCTGCGCCAGGTTCATGCCCATCACGGTGTCGCCCGGCGACACCAGCGCCATGAACACGGCGGCGTTGGCCTGCGCGCCGGAGTGCGGCTGCACGTTGGCGTAGTCGCAGTCGAAGATCTTCTTCACGCGCTCGATCGCCAGCGTCTCGGCGACGTCGACGTGCTCGCAGCCGCCGTAGTAGCGCTTGCCGGGATAGCCCTCGGCGTACTTGTTGGTGAGCACGGTGCCCTGGGCTTCCATGACCGCGGGGCTGGCGTAGTTTTCGGAGGCGATCAGCTCGATGTGCGCTTCCTGGCGGGCGCGCTCCGCGAGGATCGCGGTCCAGAGCTCAGGATCGGTCTGGGCGACGGTCTTGGCGTGGGTCCACATGTGTCGGCGGCCTCAACAAACCCCTAGGGCTAGGGGCGGCGCATTGTAAAGCGAAAAAGGGGACGCAACCCTTTTCGACGGGAAAAGGGGAAAAGGGTTGCGTCCCCTTTTTAGCGCGCGATGGCGAGCATCCGCTCCAGGGCGGTGCGCGCCGGCCCGGCCACGGCCTCCGGCACCCGGATCCGGTTGACCACGGTGCCGGCCACCAGGTTGTCGAGCGACCAGGCCAGGTGCTGGGCGTCGATGCGGAACATGGTCGAGCACATGCAGACCATCGGCGACATGAACTGCACGGTCACGCCCTTCGGCTTCATTTCCTCGGCCAGGCGGTTGACCAGGTTCAGCTCGGTGCCGACCAGCCAGTGCTGCCCGGCCCGCGCCTGGTCGCGCACGGTGTTGAGGATGAACTCGGTCGAGCCGACGTGATCCGAGCGCAGGCAGACCTCGAGCTGGTTCTCGGGATGCGAGATCACGATGCCGTCGGGGTGCTGCTTGCGGAAATTGTCGACGTGCTGGGGCTGGAACATCTGGTGCACGGCGCAGTGGCCCTTCCACAGGATCACTTTCGCGGCGCGGATCTGCTCGGCCGTGAGCCCGCCCAGCGGCTTGTTGAAGTCCCACACCACCATCTGCTCGAGCGGGATGCCCATCTTGTGGGCGGTCCAGCGGCCGAGGTGCTGGTCCGGGAAGAACAGCACTTTCTCGCGCTGCTCGAAGGACCACTTCAGCACGCCGGGGGCGTTGGTCGAGGTGCAGACGATGCCGCCGTGCTCGCCGCAGAACGCCTTCAGGTTGGCGGCGGAGTTGATGTAGGTGACCGGCGTGACGAGCTCGTCCGGATCCAGCACGGACGACAGCTCCTCCCAGCACTTCTTCACCTTGACCAGGTTGGCCATGTCGGCCATCTGGCAGCCGGCGGCGAGGTCCGGCAGCACGACCGTGCGCTTGCCGTGCGTGACGATGTCCGCGACCTCGGCCATGAAGTGCACGCCGCAGAACACGATGAATTCGGCGTCGGTCTTGTCGGCCTCGCGCGCCAGGCGCAGCGAGTCGCCCTTGAGGTCGGCGTGTTTATAAACCTCGCTGCGCTGGTAGTGGTGGCCCAGCACCACCAGCCGCCCGCCCAGGATGCGCTTGGCCGCGTTGATCCTGGCGTCGCACTGGGCGTCGTCCAGGGTGTTGAAGTCGTTGAGCTTCAGCGCGGCCGACATGGCAGTGGCTACTGTACTCCGCCCTGCCCCTGGCTCATGGCGTGCAGGTCGTGCACGGCGTGACGGTCAGCGTGGTCGGCGCCACCGGGATCACCACATCCTCATCCGGGGCGAACGGCGGGACGAGCTCGGCGCTGATGTCCAGCACCGTGTCCGCCGCGACGTCGTTGCCGTAGAACACCTGGCCGTGGAATTCATAGTCGGTGGCGCCGCCGCGGATGCCAACCACGTCGGAGACTTCGTCGGTGACGCCGGCGGGACGAACGGTCCAGGCCCCGAAGCGCGTGATCAGCTGCGTGCCGATCACCGGATCGGTGCAGGCGTCGCTGGCGGTATCGGCCACGAACGAGCCCATCGCCTGGAAGCGCAGCCCCGGGAAGGTGAAGGCGGCCTCGGTCGGCGTCGCGCCCGGCGCCGGTTGCAGTTCCACCGAGCACAGCGTGGCGGCGCGCGCGCGCAGGTCGAACGGGTTCGAGCGCAGCAGCGGCGGCGCCGTGCCGGTGATGGTCACTGCCGTGCCGTTGACGACCGCGCTGGCCGCGCCGCTCTCGTCGTAAACCTTGAGCGTCGGCGTGAACGGGCTGCCGGTGCCGTCGAGGTAGGTGTGGGAGAACAGGCTGCTGGTCTGCCGGATGGCCGGCGTGCCGTCACCCGGATCGAATTCGTAGACGGTGACCGAATCGCCGGCGTCGCTGTCGGTGGAGGTCGTGGCGGTGAAGATCACCGTCGTGGGTGCTTCCTCGCCCTCAGTGGTGAGCGTCAGCACCGCGGTCGGCGCGGTGTTGTTGGCCGGCGGCGTCACGCCCGCGAGCACGCGCTGGGCGCCGAGATTCGGGCTCAGCGCCTCGGCCGGGAACGCGGGATCCACCAGGCGCACGGTGGCCGTGTAGGAGCCGGCGGTCGGGTACGCGTGGCTGGCGAGGGCGCTGGCCTGCGGGCCGAGCGTGGTGCCGTCGCCGAAGTCGAACAGGTAGTTGAGGGTCACGTCGGGCGGCGGAAGGGTCGCGGTGGCGGTGAAGTTCACGGTCACGCCGGTGCCGACGGCCGTGTTGTCCGCCGTCAGCGACGCGAGCGGGCGCAGGCACAGCGGGTAGCAGCCACGGATGCGTGCGCCGTCGCCTTCCTCCGTGAGCGAGGTCGTCACCAGCAGGCCGGTTGAGATCGCGAAGTCGCTGTTCGCGCTGCACCCGATCAAAGCGTCCTCGTCCTGGCAGGAGGTGTCCAGCGGCTGCACCAGGAAGCTGGTCTGGTTGCTGAGATCCTGGTCGACGATCAGGGAGCCGTCGCCGTTGGCATCGAGCCGGCCGATCAGCTCCAGCTTCTGGTTGCTGCCGATGACCATGTCCTCAGGCAGGAACCCCGAGCCGATGAAGCCGGCTTCGCGCGACAGGACCAGGCGGTCATCCGCGGGCGTGCCGGGATCGTCGTAGAACGTCGCCACCTGGATGGTGGCGGCCGGGCGCAGCGCCAGGTCAACCGCCGGGCCCGCGCACAGGTACGACTCCGCCACGACCTCGTGCGGGTCGTAATCCGCCGTGACGCCTTCGATGAAGCCGTCCGTGGTGGTCGCGAGCATGGTGGCGACGCGCCCGACGGCGGCGTCGATGACCCACAGGTCGACGTCGTCGTCGACGTCGGGGTCCTGCGGAATGAAGGTGGCGTCCGTGCCCGTGAACACAAAGCGGAACGGATTGATGTTGACGGCGTTGGTAACGCCACCGGAGAGGTCGACGCCGCGGACCCTGCGGCCGTCCAGGTTGGCCAGCACGTTGACGCGTTGCGTCGTCCGCTCCGCGAGGTAGTACGGCGGCACGACCGCTTCCGGATCGGGATCGGGCGCCGGGACGACGCGCAGCGTCGGCTTGCGGATCTCGACCTCGATCGAGGCACTCAGGCTGGCGAACGTGGCCGTGATGACGGCGGTTTGCCCCGGGTCGCCGACCGGGATCACCGTGCCCTTGCCGTACGTCAGGGTGTCGGAGACCAACCACGAGCCGTCGGTGCTGCCCGTGCTGAGTACCGCGGGGATTTCGCCGTCGCTGACCTGGACGATGGAGGGATCGGAGCTGCTCCAGGCCGCCCGCGCGGCGAAGTTGGCCTGCGTGCCGTCCGTGAACGTGGCACGCACCAGCAACTCGTCGCGCAGGCACTCGAACAGCTTGTAGCGGTCGCCGATCTCGAAGGGCTTGAGCTGCGTGACGTCGCTGGCCGGGACGATCTCGAGCTTCTCGATGGTGCTGCCCTCGCCGATGTCGCAGCCGGCGAGACCGGCGCCGAGGACGAGGAGCGCTGCGAGCTTTGAAGCAGGTTTCATGGTTTACCGCCAACGGCCGTGCGAATGGAGAGTTCCTTGAGCTGCGCCGCGCTGACCGCGCCGGGGGCGTCGGTCAGCGGATCGTGCGCGGTCTGCGTCTTGGGGAAGGCGATGACCTCGCGGATGGAATTGGCGCCGGCCATCAGCATGACCATGCGGTCGATGCCCAGCGCGATGCCGCCGTGCGGCGGCGCGCCGTACTTGAGCGCGTCGAGCAGAAAGCCGAACTTGCGGCGCTGCTCTTCCTCGTCGATGCCAAGCAGCCGGAACACGGTCTGCTGCAGTTCAGGCCTGTGGATGCGCACCGATCCCCCGCCAATTTCGATCCCGTTCAGCACGATGTCGTAGCCCTGAGACAGGGCCGTGCCCGGAGAGTTCTCCAGCGCCGCCGGGTCCAGGTCCACCGGCGAGGTGAACGGATGGTGCAAGGCCATCCAGCGGTTGTCCTTGTCGTCCCACTCGAACATCGGCCAGTCCACCACCCAGAGCGCCTTCCAGCCGGCCTGGGTGAAGCCGAGGTCGGCACCCAGCTTGATGCGCAGCGCGCCCAGCGCGTCGCTGACCACTTTCGCCGTGTCGGCGCCGAAGAAGATCACGTCGCCGTCGGCGGCGCCGGTGCGCTCGAGGATGCCGGCCAGCGCCTGGTCGTGAAGGTTCTTCACGATCGGCGACTGCAGGCCGTCGCGGCCCTTGGCCTTCTCGTTCACGACGATGTACGCCAGGCCCCTGGCGCCGTACTGCTTGACGAACTCGGTGGCCTGGTCGATCTGGCCGCGCGACAGCTTCTCGCGCCCGCCCGGGACG
>JANNLM010000199.1:0-7699 GCA_031396825.1 Gammaproteobacteria bacterium
CGCTCGAGGATCAGCCCCATCAGCGTGAAGAACGGCACCGCCAGCAGCGTTTCGTTCGACATCACGGCCCACACGCGCTGCGGCAGCGCCTGGAACAGCGAGGCGTCGAGCAAACCGAGCTCGATGCCGACCAGCCCGAACAGGATGCCGTTGGCGGCCAGCGAGAACGCGACGGGATAGCCGAGCAGCAGGAACAGCACCATCACCACGAACATCAGCGGCGCGATATTGGCGATGAGGAAGGCTTCCATCAGGGCCCGCCCCGCGCCTTCAGGATGGCCTCGGCCAGCTCGTGCTGGACGCTTTCGGGCGTGGCCGCGGGATCGGGCGCCAGGCCGAGCAGGAAGCCGATGCGCTTGATCAGCTCGGCAAGGCCTTGCAGCACCAGCAGCGCGAAGCCGGCCGGCACCAGCGCGCGCGCCGGCCACAGCACCAGGCCGTTGGCGTTGCTGGAGACCTCGCCGCTGCGCCACGAGTCCACGAACACCGGCCACGACAGCACCAGGATCAGCAGCGCCATCGGCAGCAGGAACACCAGCGTGCCGAAGATCTCGATGCGCACCTGCGAGCGGCGCGACAGCCGGTTGGAGAGCACGTCGATGCGCACGTGCTGGTTGTGCTTGAGCGCGTAGCCCGCGCACAGCAGGAACACGGCGGCGAACAGGTACCACTGGATCTCGAGCCAGGCGTTCGAGCTGAGGTTGAACGCGTAGCGCATGAGCGCGTTGCCGGCGCTGATCAGCGCGGCGAGCAGGATCAGCCAGCGCGCGGCGCGGCCGACCTGCTCGGTCAGCGCGTCGATCAGGCGGGCCAGACGCAGCAGGGCGTGCATGGGCGCCTATAGTATCGGGATGAAACGCGCACGCGCCCAAGCGTGGTCGGCGTGAAGCAGGCCTTCGAGCTCTAGGCGGGGGCCAGGTCCCCGGCGGGATCCGGCAGCTTGATCGGCACGATGATCAACTGGTGGCCGGCCAGGTGCAGGCGGCGCTGCATGGCCAGCGGCATCTGGTTGTGCAGGAACCGCGTGAAGACGTTCTCGCGCCGGAACACCAGCGTGCTGGCGAAACACACGCTGTCCGGAAATTCCGCCAGCACCCGCGTCGTCAGCCGGGTCAGTTCGTCGAGCGGATCGGCGCCGTAGGCGCTATAAGCCCTGGCAGCAAAGCCACGGCTCACGCAGTAACTCGTGAAGTAGGTCAGCGAATTCTCCAGCCGCGCCTGCAGGCTCTTCAGGGTGCGCTCCGTCGCGAAGCTCTCCTTGTCCACTTCGCCGACCGACACCAGCACGTAGTTGCGGAAGCGGTCGCCGAACATGTCCATGACCCACTGCAGCGTGTGCATGCCGGCGCCGCGGCTGCCGCCGACCAGCAGCACGGCGGTCGGCTGCTTCGGGTCCAGCGGCGGCGAGGGCGCGTCGTAGTCCCAGCTCTTGCGCAGCTCGTATTTCCGGTCGGTCAGCAGCATCAGGCGGCGCACGTCCTCGTAATGGCGGTGCACGACCAGGCACAGCGCCATGACGCTGCCGGTGATCACGAGCGTGACCCAGCCGCCCTGCAGGAATTTCTCCAGCAGCAGCACCGCGAGGATGAACGCGGTGACCGCGAAGCCCAGCACCGAGAGCGCCAGGCTGCGGCGCCAGCGCAACTGGTAGAGGCGTTGCTCCCACCAGTAGCGGCACAGGCCGAACAGCGACAGCGAGAACGTAATGAACACGTTGATGCTGTAGAGCACCACCAGCAGCGACACATCGCCCTGGGTCGCGAGCAGCACGAGCAACGCCGCGCCGCCCATCAGCGCGAGCCCGTTCTGGGTGACCAGCCGGCTCGACAGCTGCCGGAACTGGCGCGGCACCCAGCGGTCGCTCGCCATCGCCGCGAGTACGGCGGGGCCGCCGATGAAGCCGGTGTTGGCCGCCACCAGCAGCAGGCCGGCCTCGAGCGCGAGCACGGCGATGAGGGCGAGCTCCGTGGTCTCGCCGGCGCCGAACAGGTCCGCCAGCACCGAGCGGAACACCACGGCATTCAGGGTCTGGCCTTCGACCGGCGCGGCGTCCCACAGCAGGTAGAGCAGGATGATGCCGGCGGCGGTGAAGGCAAGCGACGCCGCCATGTAGAACATGGTCCAGTGGCCGGTGCGCACGCGGGGCTCGGCGAGCACGTTGACGCTGTTGGAGACCGCTTCGATGCCCGTATAAGTGCCGCCGCCGACCGAGAACGCGCGCAGGAACAGGGCGATCACGAACAGCACGCCGGTCTCGGCGCTGAGCTGGCGCGTCTCCGCCACGGTTTCGGGCCACAGCGTGCCGATGGCGTCGGCATGGGCGTGGATGCCGTAGGCGATCAACGCCACGTGGCTCAGGAAGAAGCCGAGGAAGATCGGCATCAGCAACACGATCGATTCCTTCATGCCGCGCAGGTTGAGGATCAGCAACAGCGTGGTCAGCGCCAGCGCCGCGTCGAGCTTGTAGCCGACCCATTCGGGCGGGACCAGGCTGAACAGCGCGTCCATGCCGCTGGCCACCGAGATGGCGATGGTCAGCACGTAATCCACGATCAGCGCCGAGCCGGACACCAGGCCCGCGTACGGCCCGATGAGTTGCGTCGCCGCCTTGTAGCCGCCGCCGCCCGAAGGGAACAGCTCGATGACCTGGTTGTAGGCCAGCGCGATGACGAACACGGTGATCGCGGTGGCGATCGCCAGGTACAGCGCGAAATGCGTGTGCTCGCCCAGCGCGAGGTACGCCTCCGCGGGTCCGTAGCAGGAGGAGGACAGGCCGTCGGCGCCCAGTCCGATCCAGGCCAGGAACGCGACCAGCACGATGTGCTGCCGGGTCTGCGGCCGCAGCGGGTCGAGCTTGCGGCCGAAGATCCACTCGCGCAGCGAGCGGCGGGTGGCAGTCATGGCTCGTCTAGCGGCGCCAAAACGCCGGCGTGAAGATGATCAGCAGCGTGAAGATCTCGAGGCGCCCGAGCAGCATGGTGAAGATCAGCACTCCCTTGCCGAAGTCGGTGACGTTGGCCATGTGCGCGTTGACCGACCCCAGGCCCGGGCCGGCGTTGTTGATGCAGGCCGCCACCGCCGAGAACGCGGTGACCGCGTCCAGCCCGGTCAGCATCATGATGAAAGTCAGCGCGATGGTCATGCCGATGTACACCGAGAAGAAGCCGCCGATCGCGTAAACCACCTCGTCCGGCACGACCCGGGCGTTGAGCTTGATGGTCAGCTCGGCGTTGGGATGGATCAGGCGATGCATCTCGCGCAACGCCTGCTTCACGAACAGCACGATGCGCACGACCTTGACGCCGCCGCCGGTACCGCCGGCGCAACTGCACATGAATGTCGAGAGCACGATCAACATCGGCACGTACCATGGCCAGTGCGTCGGATCGGCGGTGGCGAATCCCGCGTCGGTGGCATACGCCACCAGCTGGAACAGGCCCTTGCGCACGGCGGTGCCGAGATCGGGATAGGTGCCGGCGTAGTAGAGCGGAACGCAGACCAGCACGCTGAAGCCCGCCAGCAGGGCCACGAACGCCAGGAATTCCGTGTCGCGCAGGTAGGTCAGCAGGCTGCGCTCCTGCCAGGCGACGTAGTGCAGGGCGAAATTGGAGGCGCCGGCGATCATGGCCAGCATCACGGCGATTTCGATGCCGAGGCTGTTGTAGAAACCGATGCTGGCGTCGTGGTTGGCGAACCCGCCGGTAGCCAGCGCCGAGAACGCGTGGCACACGGCGTCGAAGAAGCTCATGCCGAGCCACCAGAACGCTGCGATGGCGACACCGGTCAGGGCGACGTAGACGTACCACAGTGCGCGCGCGGTGCCGGTGATGCGCGGCGTGAGCTTGGCGTCCTTCATCGGTCCCGGCGTCTCGGCCTTGATCAGCTGCATGCCGCCGATGCCCAGCATCGGCAGCACCGCGACCGCCAGGACGATGATGCCCATGCCGCCGAGCCAGTGCAGCTGCGCGCGGTAGTACAGCAGCGAGGGCGGCATGCGGTCGAGCCCGTGCGAGACCACGGTCGCACCCGTCGTGGTCAACCCGGACACCGACTCGAACAGCGCATCGAGGTAGGTGTGCCAGCCGGCGTTGGTGACGTACAGCGGGATCGCGCCGAAGGCCGACAGCACCGCCCACATCAGCACGGTGACAAGAAAGCCGTCGCGCAGCTTGAGTTCGGCCTGCGCCCGGCGCACCGGCCACCAGAGCAGGGCGCCGGACACCAGCGTGATCCACAGGCCCTGCAGGAATGCGCGGCTCGCGCCGTCCTCGTACAGCCAGCTCACGAACAGCGGCGGCAGCATCGACAGCGAAAACACCATCAGCAGCATCCCCAGCACCTGCTGCACGGCCGCAAAGCGGTGCGAGCGCGGGGTTATGTGCAAGCCGTTGCTGTAGGCGAGCGCCATGGATCTAGACGAAACCGACCCCGACCTGGAACAGTTTTTCGACCGCCTTGGTGTTCTTCTTGTTGACGATGAACAGGATCACGTGATCCTCGGCCTCGATCACCGTGTGGTGGTGCGCGATCAGCACGTCGTCGCCGCGCACGATGGCGCCGATGGTCGTGCCCGGCGGCAGCGCGATCTCGTCGAGGCGCCGGCCGACCACGCGCGAGCTGGCGCGGTCGCCGTGCGCGACCGCTTCGATGGCCTCGGCCGCGCCGCGGCGCAGGCTGTGCACCCTGACCACGTCACCGCGCCGCACGTGCGCCAGCAGCGCGGAAACCGTGGACTGCTGCGGCGAGATGGCCACGTCGATGGAGCCGCCCTCGACCAGGTCCACATAGGCCAGGCGGTTGATCAGCGCCATGACCTTGCCGGCGCCCAGGCGCTTGGCCAGCATCGCCGACAGGATGTTGGCTTCGTCGTCGTTGGTGACGGCGCAGAACACGTCGCAGTCCTCGATGTTCTCCTCGGTCAGCAGGTCCTCGTTGGCGCCGTCGCCGACCAGCACCACGGTCTTCTCGAGGTGCTCGGACAGGAACTTGGCGCGCTCGCGGCTTTTCTCGATGATCTTGACCTGGTGGGTGTTCTCGAGCGCCTCGGCCAGGCGCCAGCCGATGTTGCCGCCGCCGGCCAGCATCACGCGCTTGAGCGGCTTATCGGCGCGGCGCAGCTCGGCCATGATCTTGGGGATGTGGTTCTTGGCGGCGACGAAGAACACCTCGTCTTCGGCCTCGATCACGGTTTCGCCCTCGGGGATCATCGGCCGGCCGCGGCGGTAGATCGCGGCGACGCGCGCGTCGACGTCATCCGGCAGGTGCGAGGGCAGCTCCTTGAGCTGGCGGCCGACCAGCGGGCCGCCGTAGAACGCCTTCACGCCGACCAGGCGCACTTTGCCGTCGGCGAAATCCACCACCTGCAGCGCGCCGGGGTACTGGATCAGCCGGCGGATGTAGTCGGTGACCAGCTGCTCGGGCGAGATGTGCATGTCCACCTGCAGCGCGCCGGACTCGAACAGCGCGCCTTCCCGCAGGTACTCGGCCGAGCGCACGCGCGCGATCTTGGTCGGCGTGTGGAACAGCGTGCTGGCGATTTCGCAGGCCAGCATGTTGGTTTCGTCGCTCTCGGTGACCGCGATGACCATGTCGGCGTCGTCGGCGCCGGCCCGGCGCAGCACGCTGGGGTGCGAGCAAAAGCCCTGCACGGTGCGCAGGTCGAGCCGGTCCTGCAGGTCGGAGAGCAGGGCGCCGTCGGTGTCCACGACGGTCACGTCATTGGCCTCGCTGGCCAGGTTCTCGGCCAGGGTGGCGCCCACCTGACCGGCACCCAAGATGATGATTTTCATGGGTAAATCAGGTCAGTCCCTGGCCGCAGAAGGGCGTATGGCCGGTGAGGCCGCGCCCATATTCTTCTTCATGGGGCGCGCACGGTACGCCCCTTGGTCCTGCCCTGCAAGCCGTCGGTAAAGGGGTCCTTTTACCATCGCCTACGACTTAAGTCGTACATAGGATGCCCCTAATCCTCCAGGAGAGGAGAGAAGACCGGACGGCCTGCGGCCTCACCCCCGACAGCCGCAGGCCGAACCCGGCGTCTCATCCGTTCCTCAGGATCAGCCGATAGCGCGCCTTGCCGGCGCGCAGGTGCTCCAGCGCGTCGTTGACCTTCGCCATCGGGAAGTACTCCACCTGCGGCGCGATCCGGTGGCGCGCGCAGAACTCCAGCATCTGCGCGATCTGCGTCGGGCTGCCGGTGCCCGAGCCGGTGATGACCTTGGGCGCCATCAGGGCGAACGCCGACACCGGCACCGGGTCGAGCACGGCGCCGACGAAGTGCAGCCGGCCCTTCGGCTTGAGTGCGGCGAGGTAGGCGTTCCAGTCCATCGCCACGTTGACCGTCACGATGATGAAGTCGAGGCTGCGGCGCACTGCCTTGAGCGCGGCCTTGTCGGTGCTGGCGACGGCGTGATGCGCGCCGAGCGCGAGCGCCTCGGCGTGCTTGGCCGCGGTCGAGGTGAATGCAGTGACCTCGCAGCCCCAGGCGCGCAGGAACTTCAGCGCGAGGTGGCCCAGGCCGCCGATGCCGATCACGCCGACGCGGTCGAGCGGCTTGATGGCGTTCTGCAGGATCGGCGCGAACACCGTGATGCCGCCGCAGAACAGCGGGCCGGCGCTGGCCGCGTCCACGCCTGGCGGCAGCGGGAAGGCCCAGGCCCAGTGCGTGCGCACGCGCTCGGCGAAACCGCCGTGGCGGCCGACGATGGTCTGCTCGCGGGTGTCGCACAGGTGCTGCTCGCCGCCGATGCAGGGACCGCAGTGCATGCACGAGCCGGTGAACCAGCCCACGCCGACGCGCTGGCCGAGCTTCAGCCCCTTGGCCTGCGGCCCGAGCGCGGCGACCGTGCCGACGATCTCGTGGCCGCCGACGAACGGATAGGTGGCGTTGCCCCATTCGTTGTCGAGCATCGAGACGTCGGAGTGGCAGACGCCGCAGTGCTCGACGGCGATCTCGACCTGCTCGGGCCCGAGCGGCCCGGCGTCGTACTCGAACGGCTTGAGCGGCCCGCCTTTCTGCTCGGCGGCCCAGGCGCGAATGTTCGTGCTCATCAGCGTTTCTCCAGTCGAGCGTAGAAGAATCCGTCGAAATCGCCGCCCGGCGCAAGGCGCCGGCCCGGCCCCTGCGCCTCGCCCCAGGCCGCGTCGATCGGGCGTGCGCGCGCCGCCGGCTGCTGCTCGAGGAAGCGCTCGACCACCTGCGGGCCCTCGGTGGCGAGCACCGAGCACACGGCGTAGAGCATCACGCCGCCCGGCGCGAGCAGCGGCCACAGCGCGTGCAGCAGGTCGAGCTGCGCCTGCGCCATGCGCGGGAGGTCCGCGGCCCGGCGCAGCCACTTGATGTCGGGATGGCGGCGGATCACGCCGGTGCCGGAGCAGGGCGCGTCCACCAGGATCCTGTCGAACGGCTGGTTGTCCCACCAGGCTTTCGGATTCCTGGCATCGCCGGCGCGCACGGTCGCCTTGAGCTGCAGGCGCGCGAGGTTTTCCTCGATGCGCTTCAGGCGCTGGGCGTCGACGTCGAGCGCGAGCACTTCGCAGGTGGCACGCTCCAGGATGTGCCCGGTCTTGCCGCCGGGCGCGGCGCAGGCGTCGAGCACGCGCAGCCCATCCTTCAAGTCCAGCAATTCCACCGCGAGTTGCGCGGCTGCGTCCTGCACCGAGACCAGGCCGTCGGTGAAGCCCGGCAACTCGTCCACCGGCA
>JANNLM010000201.1:0-2951 GCA_031396825.1 Gammaproteobacteria bacterium
CGCACGTCGGCCAGCACGGCCTCGATGCCTTTCTTGTCGATGATGCGCAGGCCCTGGGCCGACACGCGCAGCGATACGAAGCGCTTCTCGCCTTCGACCCAGAAGCGGTGCTTGTGCAGGTTGGGCAGGAAGCGGCGCTTCTTCTTGTTGTTGGCGTGGGAGACGGTGTGACCCACCATCGGACCCTTGCCGGTGACCTGACAGACTCGCGACATGACGTAAATCCTGGAAAGTCCTGATCCCGGCCGGGCCGGTTTCAGGGCATGAAAAGGGCGCGCTTTATAGCAGTTTTGGCCCCCTCCGGCAAATAGTCGGGCAACAAAATCAGGGGGCTAGGAGCGGATCCCGCGGGCGCTGCCGGGCCCGGCGCAGCGCCGGCAGGGCCTTGAGCCAGGTCAGCACCCCCGCCCCATCCAGCAGCTGCCGGAGCAGGGTCTGGGCGTCGAAGTAGACCCGCTCGCAGACGATGCCGTCCCCATCGAAGATGAAGAAGGCCGTCATGCGGGCGCGGAAGGCCTTGCCGGTCGCCGGGATGCCCATCAATGGGCCGCGGTGGGTCCCCAGCAGCCAGAACTCGACGATGACGGCGTCATCGGCGTGGCGCAGCGAGATCAACTCGTTGCGCTGGTCCGGGAAGGCGGCGCGGGTCTCGCGGAAGTACTCGCGCACCTGGGCGTCGCCGTCGTAGACCTGGCCGGTGGCCACCAGCTCGTAGCGGGGGTGGCTGAAGGTCCCGAGCGTGACCTCGAGTTCGTGCGTGTTCTCCGACTCCATGTGCCGGCGCACGATCTCCTCGCGCCGCTGGCGTGTTGCCGCATCGATCATTGCGGAAGGATACCCCTGTGGGAGCGGGCCATGCCCGCGACCGTCGCGGCCATGGGCCGCTCCCACAACTAGATCCAGCCGCGCTCGGCAAACGACACCACCTGCTCGCCGACCACGAAGTGGTCCAGCACCCGGATGTCGACCTGGGCCAGGGCCGCCTTCAGGCGCTCGGTCAGGGTGCGGTCGGCAGACGAGGGCTCGGCCACGCCAGAGGGGTGGTTGTGGGCGAAGATCACGGCCGCCGCGCCGTGCTTGAGCGCCGCCTTGATCACCTCGCGCGGGTAGACGCTGGCGCCGTCGATGGTCCCGTGCGACAGCTCGTCGAAGGCGATGACGCGGTGCTGGTTGTCGAGGAACAGGGCGGCGAAGGTCTCGTGCTCGCGGTCGCGCAGGCGCGCCTGCAGCAGGCGGCGCACGGCGGCCGGGTCCTTCAGCGCCTCGCGCCCGGCGAGCGCCTCGGCCAGATGCCGGCGCGCCAGCTCCAGCCCCGCCTGCAGCTGCGCGTACTTGGCCTCGCCCAGGCCGTGCACCGCGCAGAAGTCCTCGCGCCCAGCGCGCAGCAGCGCGCGCAAGCCGCCGAAACGGCCGAGCAGTTCGCGCGCGAGGTCCACCGCGGTGCGCCCGGGGCTGCCGGTGCGCAGGAAGATCGCCAGCAGCTCGGCGTCGGTGAGGGCGGCGGCGCCGCGCGCGAGCAGTTTCTCGCGCGGACGTTCGTCGGCAGGCCAGTCGGTGATGGGCATGGTTTTTTTCGTTATTGGAAGCCCGAGGTCGTAATATCTACCGGATGCCTTCCCGCAAGACAAATCCGCGATCGGGCGCTCGCCCGGCGACGCGCCCGCCCGCCCGCCCGACCCTCGGCCTCGCCGGCCGGCGCGTGCTGCTGGGCGTCACCGGCGGCATCGCCGCGTACAAGGCCGCCGAGCTGACGCGGCGCCTGAAGGAGGTCGGCGCCGATGTCCAGGTCGTCATGAGCCGCGGCGCGCAGCAGTTCGTGGCGCCGCGGACGTTCCAGGCACTTTCGGGCCGGCCGGTGCGCGACGACCTCTGGGACACCGCCGCCGAGCAGGCCATGGGCCACCTCGAGCTCGGGCGCTGGGCCGACGCCGTGCTGGTCGCGCCGGCCAGCGCCGACTTCATCGCGCGCCTCGCGCAGGGCCGCGCCGACGACCTGCTCACCACGCTGTGCCTGGCCTCGGACCGCCCACTGTTCGTGGCGCCGGCCATGAACCTGCGGATGTTTGCGAACCGCGCCACACAGGACAACCTCGCGCGGCTCAAGAACCGCAAGGTGACGCTGCTCGGCCCGGGCCACGGCGAGCTGGCCGAAGGTGAAGTCGGACCCGGCCGCATGCTCGAACCGGCGCAGATCCGCGACGCGCTCATCGCACATTTCCAGCAGGGCCCGCTCGCGGGCGTGCCGGTCGTGGTCACCGCGGGACCGACGCGCGAGCCGCTCGATCCGGTGCGCGTACTCACCAATCGCTCAAGCGGAAAGATGGGCTTTGCGGTCGCCGAGGCGCTCACCGGGCTGGGCGCGCAGGTCACGCTGATCGCAGGTCCCGTCGCCGTCGCCACGCCGGCCGGCGTGCACCGCGTCGACGTCGAGACCGCCGAGGAGATGTACCGCGCGGCGCTCAAGGCGGCCAAGCCGGCGAAGATCTTCGTCGGCGCCGCGGCGGTGGCCGACTACCGTCCGGTGAAATCGGCGCGCCAGAAGATCAAGAAGAAAACCGCGGCGCTGTCGATCCCGATGGAGCGCACCAAAGACATCCTCGCCGCCGTGCGCCAGAAGCACCGCTCGCTGTTCATGGTCGGCTTTGCCGCCGAGACCGAGAAGCTCGAGGCCAACGCCCGCGCCAAGCTCGCGGGCAAGAAGCTTGATCTCGTCGCCGCCAACCTGGTCGGCAACGGCCGCGCCTTCGACCGCGACGACAACGAGCTGCACGTCTACTGGAACAAGGGCGGCGTCGCGCTCGGCAAGGACACCAAGGCCAACCTCGCGCGCGCCCTGGCCGACCTCATCGCAAAAAGGTACAAGCACTAGTGCGTGAAATTCCCTGCCGCATCCTCGACCCCCGCATCGGCACGACCTGGCCGCTGCCCGCGCACGCCACCGACGGCTCGGC
>JANNLM010000205.1:0-4832 GCA_031396825.1 Gammaproteobacteria bacterium
GCCGAGCCGGACACGGACGACTACGGCCGGCTCACGGTCACGCTGGCGGCGCGCGCCGAGGCCGCCGAGCTGTTCACGGTCGGGCCCGGCGCATTCACGCCGCCGCCGCAGGTGGACTCGGCCGTGGTGCGCATCACCCCACGGCCGGCGCCGTTTCCGATCCGCGACCTGGCGCGCTACGACACGCTCGCCACGCTGGCGTTCAACCAGCGCCGCAAGACGCTGCACAACGCGCTGAAGGGTGCGGTCGGCGACGCCGCATTCGCCGCCGCCGGCATCGACCCGCGGGCGCGCGGCGAAACGCTGTCGCCGGAGCAGTTCGCGCGGCTGGCAAACGTGGCCTAGAATCTTCCGGGCAGAAGAGGAGACGCCATGTACCGCCACATCCTCGCCGCAGTCGAAACCCACGAAGAAGGCCAGACGGTGCTTCAGCGGGCACGCGACCTCGCCCGCCTGTTCGGCGCCCGCCTGTCCGTCGTCCACGTCGTCGAGTACCTGCCGGTGGACCCCGCCGGCGACGCCCTGCTGACCACGCCGGTGGACCTGTCGCGCGAGCGCGCGGCGCAGGCCGAATCAAGGATCAAGGAGTGGTGCCGCCAGCTCGGGATTCCCCCCGACCAGGCGCGCGTCGCGGTCGGCACCATCACCGCCGAGATCCTGCGCGCCGCGCAGGAGTCGGGCGCCGACCTGATCGTGGTCGGCCACCACCCGCGCCGCGGCCTCGCCGCGCTGTTCAGCCACACCGAGGGCGGCGTAGTGCAGCGCTCGCCGTGCGACGTGCTGGCGATCCGCCTGAATCCCTAGGTGGCGACTTACGCGATCGGCGACGTCCAGGGCTGCTACGACGAACTGGGCCGGCTGCTCGACAAGATCCGTTTCGACCCCGCCGCCGACCGCCTGTGGTTCACCGGCGACCTGGTCAACCGCGGGCCGCGCTCGCTCAAGGTGCTGCGGCTGGTGCGCCAGCTCGGCGACCGCGCCCTCACCGTGCTCGGCAACCACGACCTGCACCTGGTCGCCGCGCAGGCGCGCGGCAAGGCGCGGCCCAAGGACACCTTCCACGACGTGCTCGAGGCGGACGACTGCGAGGAGCTGCTGGCCTGGCTGCGCCGCCGGCCGCTGCTGCACGTCGAGGATGGCTGGACGATGGTGCACGCGGGGCTGGCGCCGCAGTGGTCGCTGGCGCGGGCGCAGGCGGTGTGCGGCGCGGCCTCGCGCCTGATCGCCTCGAGCCGCAGCGACGTTTTCTTCCGTGACCACATGTACGGCAACACGCCGGACACCTGGAGCGACGACCTGCGCGGCTGGGACCGGCTGCGCTTCGTCATCAACTGCTGCACGCGCCTGCGCGTGTGCACGCCCGCGGGCGCGATGCGGCTGGACTACACCGGCTCGCCGCAGCGGGCGCCGGCGCCGACGAAGCCGTGGTTCGCCGTGCCGGGCCGGCGCAGCCGCCGCGCGACGATCGTCTTCGGGCACTGGTCCACGCTCGGCCGGGTGCGCTGGCCGCGCCAGCGCGTCTACGGGCTCGACACCGGCTGCGTGTGGGGACGCGCGCTGACCGCGCTGCGCCTCGACGACCGCCGGCTCACGGCCGTGCGGTCGCGCTTCAAGGGCTCGGACTAGGCCCGGTTCAGGCAGCCCGGGTCAGAAGGTGAAGCGCGCGCCGACGCGCGCATCGCCGAGCTGCGAGCGCGTGCCGCTGCTCTGCCCTTCGAGGTCGACGAAGTGCCAGTCGGCGAACGCGCGGAACATCCGGGTGCCGAAGGTGAGGCCGATGGTGAACTCGGCGCCCTCGTGGTCCTCGACGTCGTCCTGCAGCATCAGGAAGCCCAGGTCGCCGTAAAAGCTGAACCAGGCGTTCGGCTGGCGGCTCAGGCGCGCGTGCGCGCT
The DNA here is from genome assembly GCA_031396825.1 of Gammaproteobacteria bacterium. Taxonomy (GTDB): domain Bacteria; phylum Pseudomonadota; class Gammaproteobacteria; order Nevskiales; family Nevskiaceae; genus JACPFV01. Next base: position 1,894 of record JANNLM010000205.1, read on the forward strand.
GTAGCCGTCGAGCTCGAGGCCGTCGGAATCGAACTTGTCGTACTCGAAGAAGATGCCACCGAGGTCGCCGGCTTCGGTGTGCGCGGTGAAGCCGATGCCGGCGCTGGTTTCGGTCAGGTCGTCGTCGACGTCGTCGAACTGGCGCTGCTGGTACTCGCCGGTCACGGCGAGCCACTTGAACACCCGGAACATGCCGCGGCCGCCCATGCCGTCGCCGCGCTCGGTCGCGCCGAGGGCGCCGGGCGCCTTCAGCGTCAGCGCCGTGGTCGGCACGTAGTACGCGTCGACGTAGCTGCCGGTCAGGGTTCCGGCATCGCCCTCGTCCGCGGGCCCGGCTTCGGCCGACGCTTCCTCGACCGGCTGCTCTTCGGCGGGCTCGGCCCCGGACGCTTCCTCCGCCGGGGCCTCTTCGACCGCCGGCTCGTCCTGCGCCGCCGCCGCCAGCGGCGCCAGCAGCAGGACGCACAGCACGACTCTCAACGCTTCCATGAGTTCTCCTCCCAGAGTGCTCAGTGACGCGACTTGAACACCGGCACCTGTCCGGGCGCCAGCGTCTTCTCCTTCAGCAGGAACCGCGCGATGGCCGGCAGGATCAGGATCGCGCCGAACATGTTGGCGGTGAACATGAACACCAGCATCACGCCCATGTCGCGCTGGAACTGCAGGTCCGAGAACAGCCACGTGGCGACGCCCAGGCCGAGCGTGACGCCGGTGAACACCACCGCCTTGCCGGTCATCTTGAGGGTCCGGTAATAGGCCTCTTCGAACTTGTAGCCGGCGGAGACCGCGTCCGCGAACGTCGCATAGATGTAGATGCCGTAGTCCACGCCGATGCCGACGGCGAGCGCCACCACCGGCAGCGTCGCGACCTTCATGCCGATGCCCGCCATGGCCATGACCGCGTAGGCCATCCACGACACCAGGCCCAGCGGCAGCATGATGCTGATGACGCTCGGCAGCTTCTCGTGCCAGAACGACAGCACCACGCACAGGATGATGGCCAGGTAGACGTACAGCAGGATCTCTTTCTCGAGCTTGTGCACGACCTCGTTGGTCGCGGCCATCACGCCGACGTTGGCCGAGGCCATGGCGAAGTTGACCGGGCAGCTCTTGGCCATGCCGGCGAGCTTCTCCTTGGCGGCGTCGCGCGCGGTGGTCAACTCGATCACGTCGCTGTCGGCCGCAATCTGCTCCTCGCTGCGGCCTTTCTTCTTCAGGGCTTCGACGTCGCGGCGCAGCGCGGAGCCGGTGACGCCGATGTCGCGGCGCGCAGCGAGCTTCTCATCGCAGTAGGCCGCGTCCACGTCCGGATGCGTCTCGTAGAACTCGGCCGCATTGGTGGCGTTGAACTGGTTCGTCGCCGTCTCGATGGCGGCGATGGTCTTGGCGCGGTGGTCGGAGGTGAACACGAACACGGCCAGCGCCGAGCAGTCGGGATTCAGCAGGCCCGAGCTGGTCGGGATCGGCGTGATCGCCTGCACCATGGTGTAGTGGTTGCGCGGCAGCACGCGCCACTTGGGGCTCATTTCCGAGAACGCCGCGTTGACCTTGCGCGCCGCCCAGGGCAGCGAGATCGTCGACGTCGCCGCCGCGCGGTCGCCGACTTTCGTGTTCTCGATGGCCCAGCCGTAGCGGTCGATCTGGTCCATCACCTCGTGCTTGATGCAACCCTCGGGGTCGGTCTCGGCGATGACCTTGAAGATGTCGGTGCCGAGCGAGAAATTGCTGACCACGGCCGCGGTATCCTTGTTGTAACGCGAATCGGGCCGCAGCTCGGGCACGCCGGCCTGCTCGTCGCCGACGGTGAGGTCCTTGCCCTTCCACAGGCTCCAGCCGAGCAGCAGGCTGGAGACCACCAGCGCGGTGATCGCCGGCTTCGGCCGCACCATCTTGGCGGTCAGCTTCCACATGCCGTCGAAGACGGCGTCGCGTTTTTCCTGCTTGCGGGCGAAGGCATCGGGGTCGCCGATGTTCACCCAGGTCAGCCAGATCGGCATCATCACCTTGTTGGTGATGATGATCGCGAGCATGCCGAGGCAGGCGTTGATCGACATCTCGCGGATGATGTCGATCGGCACCAGCATGATCATGCCGAAGCCCGCCACGTCGGTCATGATGGCCATGGTTCCGTAGATGGCCAGGCGCCGCCAGGTCTCGAGCGAGGCGTCGAAGCTGTTGCGGTGGTTGTCGTGAATCTCGCCGACCCACGCGTTGACGTACTGCACGCCGTGGCTGACCGACACCGCGAGGATCAGGAACGGCACCAGGATCGCGAACGGGTCGACGCCGAAGCCGAGCAGCTTGAGCAGGCCGAACTCCCAGATCACCGCCGTGATCGAGCACGCCAGCGGCAACCACGCCAGCCGGATCGAGCCGATGTAGAAGTACAGCAGCACGAAGGTCATCACCAGCGTCAGCACGAAGAACATCACGACTTCGATGGTCGCGTCGATGACGTCGCCGACCACCTTGGCGAAGCCGAGGATGTGCACCTGGACGTCCTCGTCCTGGTACTTGCCGCGGATCTCGCTCTCGAGCTTGCTGGCGGCGTCCTTGTAGTCGAGCTTCACGCCCGTCACCGGGTCCACTTCCAGCAGCTCGGCGAAGATCATCGCGCCGCGCTGGTCGCGGGTCGTGTAGCGCCCGATGATGCCGGCCTTGCCGACGTTGGAGCGCACCACCTCGAACATCTCGGGCGTCGGCTGGTACTCGGCCGGGATGACGTTGCCGCCGGAGAAGCCGCCCTCGACCACCTCGAGGAAGCGCACGTCGGGCGTGAACAGCGACGACACGCGCGAGCGGTCGATGCCGGGGAGGAAGAAGATGTCGTCCGTGACCGCCTTGAGCTTGGTCAGGAACTTCTCGTTGTAGATGTCGCCGTCCTTCTGGATCAGCGCCACCAGCACGGTGTTGGCGCCGCCGAAGTCGTCCTGGTACTG
>JANNLM010000211.1:0-5705 GCA_031396825.1 Gammaproteobacteria bacterium
GTCGCCATGGAAACCGTCCTTGATGACCGTGACGTCGACGTTGACCACGTCGCCTTTCTTCAGCTTCTTGGGGCCGGGGATGCCGTGGCACACCACGTGGTTGACCGAGGTGCAGATGGACTTGGGGAAGGGCGGCCGCCCGCCGCCGCCGCCGTAGTTAAGGGGGGCGGGGATGGCCTTCTGCCTGCCGACGATGTGCTCGTGGCAGCGCTCGTTGAGCTCGTCGGTGGTCACCCCGGGCTGGACGTGCGGCTCGATCATGACCAGCACCTCGGCCGCAAGCCGCCCGGCCTCGCGCATGAGGCGCTGTTCGTCGCTGTTCTTGATGGAAACGGCCATGGCAGCAAAAGCCTGAAAATCGTTGTCCCGCGGGGCGGGCTATGGTATAAAGCGCGCCGCCGTAAGGCAATGAAGTAGCGGGAAAATTTGAATTTTCCCGAAAATCCATCCGCACCCCCCTTGGGTGAGCCTGAACAGGGGTGCGGTCAGCTAAACCCAAGGAGTACTGCATGGCTAACATCACCATGCGCCAGCTGCTGGAAGCCGGCGCGCATTTCGGTCACCGCACCCGTTATTGGGCTCCCAAGATGGAGCCGTACATCTTCGGGGCGCGGAACAAGATCCACATCATCAACCTCGAGCAGACGCTGCCGCTGCTGAAGGACGCCTGCAATTTCGCCGGGCGCCTGGCGGGCAACGGCGGCAAGATCCTGTTCGTCGGCACCAAGCGCGCCGCGCGCGACTCGATCGAGTCCGAGGCGCAGCGTTGCGGCATGCCGTACGTCAGCCAGCGCTGGCTCGGCGGCACGCTGACCAACTTCAAGACCATCAAGGCCTCGATCAAGCGCCTGATCGACCTGGAGAAGTCCTTCGAGGACGGCACCATCAAGCGGCTGCCCAAGAAGGAGCAGCTCGGCCAGCAGCGCCAGATGGAGAAGCTGCGCCGCTCGCTCGGCGGCATCAAGGAGATGCAGTCGCTGCCGGACTGCCTGTTCGTGATCGACGTCGGCTACGAGCAGATCGCGGTGGCGGAGGCCAAGAAGCTCGGCATCCCGGTCATCGCGGTGGTGGACACCAACAACAATCCCGACGGCATCGACTGCGTCATCCCGGGCAATGACGACGCCACGCGCGCCATCAAGGTCTATGCCGAGACCCTCGCCGAGGCGATCATCGAGGCCCGCGGCGCCAACACCGTGGGCGCCCGTGCCGACGAGTTCGTCGAGGTCGAGGGTGAGGCCAAGGCGGCGGCCGCCAAGCCGCGCGGCCGCGGCCCCAAGGCCCCGCCGAAGAAGGAGACCAAGGTCGAGACCAAGGTGCGCCGCCACAAGGTCGAGGGCCCGGAGGCGAAGGAATGAGCGTCAACGTCACCGCCGAGCAGGTCAAGGAGCTGCGCGAGCGCACCGGCGCCGGCATGATGGATTGCCGCAAGGCGCTGGTCGCCACCGGCGGCGACATCAACGCGGCGATCGAGAAGCTGCGCATGGAAGGCCAGGCCAAGGCGGTCAAGAAGGCCGGCCGCACCGCGGCCGACGGCACCATCGCCATTGCCGCGGGTGCCGACGCGCTCGCCATCGTCGAGCTGAACTGCGAGACGGATTTCGTCGCCAAGGGCGAGGACTTCCAGAAGTTCGCCGCCACCGCGGCGCAGGTCGCGCTCGCAGAGCGCCCGGCGACGATCGAGCAACTGGCGGCCGCCAGGTCCGGCGGCCAGTCGCTCGAGGACGTGCGCAAGGTGATGGTCGCCAAGATCGGCGAGAACATCACGCTGCGCCGCTTCGAGGTGGTGAAGAGCGCGGGCGGCCCGCTGGCGCAGTACATCCACGCCGGCAGCCGCATCGGCGTGATCGTGGCGCTGGCCAAGGGCGACCTCGAGCTCGGCCGCGACATCGCCATGCACATTGCCGCGCAGCGCCCGCAGTTCCTGCAGGCCGCCGATATTCCGGCCGCCGTGCAGGACGCCGAGCGCAAGGTGATCGAGGCGCAGACCGCTGAGCAGGCGGCCGGCAAGCCCGCCGACATCGTCAAGAAGATGGTCGAGGGCAAGCTGCGCAAGTTCCTGTCCGAGCTCACGCTGCTGGGCCAGGCCTTCGTCAAGGACCCGGACCAGAGCGTCGAGAAGGTGCTCGCGGCGCGCGGCGGCGCCGTGGCGCGCTTCGTGCGCTTCGAGGTCGGCGAGGGCATCGAGAAGCAGGCGGGCGGCGACTTCGCCAGCGAAGTCGACAAGCTCATCAAGCCGCACTGAAAAAGCGTTAAAATCAAAGGGTAACGATGGTGTTTTGACGATGAGGCCCCGGTTACGGGGCCTTGTTTTAAGTCCACCGGAAAAGGAGGAAGGAGTGCCGAGCAAGCCTGCCTACAGACGCATCCTCCTGAAACTGTCCGGCGAAGCCCTCATGGGCAAGCTCGACTACGGCATCTCTCCGGACGTCATGACGTTCCTGGCCGGCGAAATCCGGGACGTCGTCGCCGCCGGCGTGCAGGTCGCCGTGGTGGTCGGCGGCGGCAACATCTTCCGCGGCGAGGGCCTGGCCCGCGCCGGCATGGACCGCGTTACCGGCGACCAGATGGGCATGCTCGCCACCGTGATCAACGCGCTGGCGATCCAGGACACCCTCGAGCGCACCGGCCAGCCGGCCCGCGTGCAGTCGGCCATCCGCATCAACGAGGTGTGCGAGGACTTCATCCGCCTCAAGGCGATCCGCCACCTCGAGAAAAGCCGCGTGGTGATCTTCGCCGCCGGCACCGGCAACCCGTTCTTCACCACCGACTCGGCCGCGGCGCTGCGCGCGATCGAGGTCGACTGCGACCTGCTGCTGAAGGCCACCAAGGTGGACGGCATCTACACGGCCGACCCGAAGAAGGACGCCAAGGCCAAGAAGTACACCGAGCTGACCTACGACGAGGTGCTCGACCGGCGCCTCGGCGTGATGGACCAGACCGCGATCGTGCTGGCGCGCGACCACAAGATGCCGCTGCGCGTGTACGACATGACCGCGCCCGGCGCGCTGCTGAAGATCGCGCGCGGCGCCAAGGATGTTGGAACCCTGGTGAGGAGCTGAGCACATGCTCGAAGACGTGAAGAAGAAGGCGACCGCGCGCATGGACAAGAGCGTGGACACGCTGAAGCAGGCGTACACCAAGCTGCGCACCGGCCGCGCCAGCGCCGGGCTGATCGAACCGCTGCGCGTGGACTACTACGGCTCGCCGTCGCCGATCTCCAACCTCGCCAGCGTGGTGGTCGAGGACGCGCGCACCATCACCATCACGCCGTGGGAGAAGACCATGGTCGGGCCGATCGAGAAGGCCATCATGGCCTCCGACCTCGGTATCACGCCGAACACCGCCGGCACCGTGATCCGCCTGGTGATGCCGGCGATGACCGAGGAACGCCGGCGGGAGGTGGTCAAGGTGGTCAAGAGCGAGGCCGAGCAGGCCAAGATCGCCATCCGCAACGTGCGCCGCGACGCCATGCAGGAAGTGAAGGACGCGCTGAAGAAGAAGCTCATCAGCGACGACGTCGAGAAGCGCGCCGAGCAGGAGATCCAGAAGCTGACCGACCAGCACATCGCCAGGATCGACGAGACCGCGGCCGCCAAGGAGAAGGAGACGATGTCGCTGTGACCAAGGACGCGCCGAAACTGCCCGAGCCGCACGGTCCGCAGCACGTCGCCGTCATCATGGACGGCAACGGCCGCTGGGCGAAGAGTCGTGGCCGGCCGCGCCGCTTCGGCCACCGCGCCGGCGTGCAGAGCGCGCGCCGCATGGTGCGGGCGTGCCACAAGCACGGCGTCGGTGCGCTGACCGTGTTCGCCTTCAGCCAGGAAAACTGGAGCCGGCCCCAGGCCGAGGTCGGGCTGCTCATGCAGCTGTTCCTGCGCACGCTGTCGAAGGAGCTCGACGGCATGCACAAGAGCGACATCCGCCTGCGTTTCATCGGCGATCACGCCGACTTCGAGCCGGCGCTGCGCAAGCTGATGCGCGGCGCCGAGACGCGCACCGCCGGCAACCGCGCGCTGCAGCTGACGGTCGCGGTCGGCTACGGCGGCCAGTGGGACATCCAGCAGGCCGCGGCCGCGTGCGTCAGGGCCAAGGCGCCGCTCACGGCCGAGAACATCGAATCCAGGTTGCAGACCGCCGGCCTGCCAGCCGTGGACCTGCTGATCCGCACCGGCGGCGAGCGGCGCATCAGCAATTTCATGCTCTGGCAGCTGGCTTACACCGAGCTGTATTTCACCGACACGCTGTGGCCGGACTTCCGCGAAGCCGAATTCGAGCGCGCGCTGGGCTGGTTCCGTGGGCGCGAGCGGCGCTTCGGCCGCGTGCCCGAGGCCGCCTGACGGCCCATCCCATGCTGCTCCAGCGCGTCATCACAGCCCTCGTGCTGCTGCCGTTCGTGCTCGCCACGCTGTGGTTCGGCTCGACGCCGCTGGTCGGCGCGGTGTTCGGCGCCGCCGCCATGATCGGCGTGCTGGAGTGGGGCACGCTCACCGGCGTGCGCCGCAGCGGCGCCGGCCCGGCGGCCATCGCCGCGTACGTCGCCTTCGCCGCCGCGCTGACCGCGCTGGCCGTGTGGCAGCGCGCCACGTGGCTGCCCTGGGTCCTCATCGTCGGCACGTGCGTGTGGTGGCTGGTGGCGCTGGTCTGGATCAAGCGCTACCCGGCCGGCTTCGACGCCACGCATCCACCGCGCTGGCTGCAGGCGGCCGCGGGACTGCTGGTGGTGCCAGGCACGATCGCGGCCGTGGCGCTGCTGCACGACGCGCCCACCGGCGAAGCCGGTCAAGAACACTACGGCGCGCTGCGCCTGCTGTTCGCGCTGGTGCTGGTGTGGGCCGCCGACGTCGGCGCGTATTTCGCGGGCAAGGGCTTTGGCCGGCGCAAGCTCGCGCCCAACGTCAGCCCCGGCAAGACCTGGGAAGGCGTCTACGGGGGGCTCGCGCTCGCGCTGCTGATCGCCGTCGCCGCCGGTATCTGGCTGTTCGAGCTGCCGAACGCGGCGGCGTGGCTGCCGTTCCTGCTGCTGTGCGTCGCCGTCGTGCTGCTGTCCATCGTCGGCGACCTCGGCGAAAGCCTGCTCAAGCGACAGGTCGGCGTGAAGGACAGCGGCACGCTGCTGCCGGGCCACGGCGGCGTGCTCGATCGCGTGGATTCGCTGCTCGCCGCGCTGCCGGCGATGGCCCTGGGCCTGAAAGGGCTGGGCCTGTGACGACACTGACGGTGCTCGGCGCGACCGGCACGGTCGGGCGCAACACGCTCGACGTGGCGGCCCGCCATCCGGGACGGCTCACGGTGCACGCGCTGAGCGCGCGCCGTGACGCCGCCGGGCTGTTCGAGCTGTGCCAGCGCCACCGGCCCGCGGTCGCGGTGCTGGCCGAGGAAGGGGCGGCGCGAGAGCTGCGCGAGCGCGCGCAGGGCGCCGGGCTCACGCTCGACGTGCGCTGCGGCGAGCGGGCGCTGGCCGAGGCCGCCGCCGCGGCCGACGTCGTGATGTCCGCCATCGTCGGCGCCGCCGGGCTGATGCCGACGCTGGCGGCGGTGCGCGCCGGGCGGCGCGTGCTGATCGCCAACAAGGAGCCGCTGGTCATGGCCGGCCGGCTGCTGCTGGCCGAGGCGGCGGCGGCCTCCGCCACGCTGATCCCGATCGACAGTGAACATAACGCCATCTTCCAGTGTCTACCGTCCGGGTTCCGCTGCGGCAGGGC
>JANNLM010000214.1:0-10636 GCA_031396825.1 Gammaproteobacteria bacterium
CAGATCGGCGCCAACGTGCACCTGTCCGGTGGCGTCGGCATCGGCGGGGTGCTGGAGCCGCTGCAGGCCAGTCCGACCATCATCGAGGACGACTGTTTCATCGGCGCGCGCTCGGAGGTCGTCGAGGGCGTCGTCGTCGGCAAGGGCGCGGTGATCTCGATGGGCGTGTTCATCGGCCAGAGCACGCCGATCTACGACCGCGAGACCGGGCAGACCTCCTACGGCCGCGTGCCGCCCGGCGCCGTCGTGGTCGCCGGCTCGCTGCCGCGCGACGGCGGCAAGTACAGCCTGAACTGCGCGGTGATCGTGAAGAAGGTGGACGAGCAGACGCGCAAGAAGGTCGGCATCAACGCGCTGTTGCGGGACGCGTAGCCGCGCCGGCGGCGACCGGCAGGGCTTCGCAGCGGTTGCGCCCCGCCGCCTTGGCGCGGTACAGCGCCCGGTCGGCGGTCTCGAGCAGCGTCTCGATGCTGGTACCCGCCTCCGCCGGCTCCACCCACGACGCGCCGACGCTGATCGTCACCACTCCCGGCGGCTTGTTCTCGACGTGCTCGATGCCGAGCTCCTGCACCAGCTGGCGGACGGCATCGCCGACGCGCCGTACGTTCTCGCCGGTGACGCCGTACAGCACGGCCAGGAATTCCTCGCCGCCGTAGCGCGCCACCAGGTCCATCGGCCGGCGCAGCCGGTGGTGCAGCGCCATGGCGACCTCGCTGAGGCAGCCGTCGCCGTGCAGGTGGCCGTAGTGGTCGTTGAAGCGCTTGAAGTAATCCACGTCGATCAACAGCACCGCCAGCGGCCGGCGCTCGCGCTCGGCCAGGCGCCAGGCGCGATGCAGGTGGTCGACCGCCGCGCGGCGGTTGTACAGGTAGGTCAGCGGGTCGTGCGAGGCGCGGAACTTCATGACCGCGCCGCTGAGGAAGTTCATGCGACGCGACCACTCGAGCATGTAGGCGCCAAGCCAGCCGATCAGCGCGATCACGTACAGGTACAACGCCTGCCGCAGCGTCTCGGCGCCGGGAAAATCGAGCACCTCGCGGGCGATCAGGTAGGCCAGGGCGACGGCGAAGGTGGTCAGCGTGGCGTGGTAGAAACGCAGCCCGGTCAGGAAGATGACGAACACCATGACCACCAGCAGCGCTTCGTACGGCAGCGGCGAACCCATGTGCGCCGAGATCAGCAAGGAAGCGGCGGTCGCGGCCATGACGACGACGACGGTGACGGCGCCGACGCGCTCGATCCAGCGGCCGGGAACCGGCGCAAAGCTCACCGCCAGCATCACCAGGATGGCCGGCTCGATCACGTAGAGGCGCAGCGCCACGGTCCAGTGCCACACGGCCGGCGGCAGCAGCTCGTAGTCGCGCAGCGCGAACAGGATGAACAGCACCATGCCGGCCAGCAGCGCGATGCGCGTCTGCACCAGCTGGCGCCGCACGTGGTGCTCGCGGAATTCCGCCTCGAGCTCCGGCTCGAACCGCAGCCAGGGAAAGCCTCGGTGCAACTGGGCCGAGTGCGGGGAGAACTGGTCCTCGGCAAACGCATCCATTCCTTATCCTATACTGGCGCGCGCTCCACCCACTCCCCCTCCGCACCTTGGCTGATTCGACGCTGGCACTCACCGAGAGCCTGATCGCCCGGCGCTCGCTGACGCCGGACGACGCCGGCTGCTGCGAGCTGATCGGCGCGCGCCTGGCCAGGCTCGGCTTCACGCTCGAGTCCCTCGACGCCGAGGGCGTCACCAACCTGTGGGCCACGCGCGGCAGCGGCGCGCCGCTGGTCGTCCTGGCCGGCCACACCGACATCGTGCCGAGCGGCCCGCGCGAGGCCTGGAAGTCCGATCCGTTCCAGCCAACGCGAGCGGATGGCTACCTCTACGGCCGCGGCGCGGCCGACATGAAGAGCGGCCTCGCGGCCATGGTGTGCGCGGTCGAGCGCCTGCTGGCGCGCGCGACTCCCAAGGGCACGATCGCCTTCCTGGTCACCAGCGACGAGGAAGGCCCCTGCCGCTTCGGCACCCGCTACGTGGCCGAGAAGCTGCGCGAGCGCGGCGTCAAGCCGACGTACGCCATCGTCGGCGAAGCCACCGCGGCCGAGCAGCTGGGCGACCGCATCGCGGTCGGCCGGCGCGGCTCGCTGGGCTGCGACCTGACGGTGCACGGCAAGCAGGGCCACGTCGCCTACCCGATGAAGGCGGACAACCCGATCCACCGGCTGGCGCCGGCGCTGGCCGAGCTGATGGCCGTGCGCTGGGACGAAGGCAACGAGCACTTCCCGCCGACCTCGTTCCAGGTCTCCAACATCCGCTCCGGCACCGGCGCCAACAACGTCATCCCCGGCAGCGCGGACGTCGTCTTCAATTTCCGCTATTCGACCGCCAGCACGGCCGAGGCGCTGCGCGCGAAGGTCACCGCGGTGCTCGACCGGCACCTGCCGAAGTACGAGGCGCGCTGGTGGCACAGCGGCGAGCCCTACTACACCGGCTCCGGCGCGTTGGTGGACGCCGCCAGCGCCGCGATCAAGGACGTGACCGGCCTGACGCCGGTGCTGTTCACCGGCGGCGGCACCTCCGACGGCCGTTTCCTGGCGCCGCTCGGTGCGCAAGTCGTCGAGATCGGACCGGTGAACGCCACCATCCACCAGGTCAACGAGTGCGTGCGCATCGAGGACCTGGACCGCCTGTCGCAAGTCTACGAGCGCCTGCTCGAGCGCCTGCTGTGACCCAGTTCGAGCCGCGCTGGCCGCTGCGCCACGCCAACGTGCAGTCCGCGCTGGCCTCGTTCAAGCCGCGCAACTGGCCCAAGCGCGGCCACCGCATGGCGCGCGCCGCGCAGCAGCACGTGCTCGACTGCGGCGACGGCGTGCGGCTGATGGGATTGCATTCGCCGCAGCCCGCGGGACACGCGCCGAAGGGGCTGGCCGTGCTGATCCACGGCTGGGAAGGCTCGCACGACTCGGTCTACCTGTTCTCGCTCGCCTGCACGCTGTACGACGCCGGCTACAACGTGTTCCGCCTGAACCTGCGCGACCACGGCGGCACCCACGCGCTGAACGAGGAGCTGTTCCACTCGGCGCGCATCCGCGAGGTGCTGGGCGCGGTGAAAGCCGTCGAACAACTCGACGCGACGCGGCCGCTATTCGTGGTGGGCTTCTCGCTCGGCGGCAATTTTTCGCTGCGCGTCGGCCTGCGCGGCACCGAGCTGGGCGTGCGCCCGGACCTCGCCATCGGCATCTGCCCGGCGATCAACCCGGGCGCCACCCTGCGTGCGCTCGACACCGGCCCCAAGCTGTTTCACAAGTACTTCATCGAGAAGTGGCGCCGCACGTTGCGCGCCAAGGCCGCGGCCTGGCCGCAGCGCTACGATTTTTCCGAGCAGATGGCGATGGACAACTTCGTCGCCATCACCGCGGCGTTCGTCGAGCGCTACACCGAGTACGGCGCACTCGACAAATACCTCGCGGCCTACACGCTCACGCCGGAGATCCTCGGCGCATCCCCCGTGCCGCTGGCGATCATCACGGCGCAGGACGACCCGGTGGTGCCGTTCGCCGACTTCCACGGCATGACCGACCGCCCCGGCCTGCGCTTCCTCGGGCCGAAGTACGGCGGCCACTGCGGCTTCGTCGAGAATTTCCGCCTGCGCAGCTGGGCGGAGCGGCGCGTACTCGAGCTGTTCGAGCAGCACGGCGCGCGCTAGCCGCGCATTCGTGCCGCGGCCGGCGCGCGCGGCGCCGGATCCGGCATGAACGACGCTCCACAACGCCGGTTTTTCGGCGGCAACTGCCGGGCGCGGTTCGTGCGTTGTCCGGCGCATGGACACGCGCTCGCGTCATCGCATCACCTGGCTCCTCGCTGTTGCGCTTGCCGGCGCCTGTACCCTCGATGATCCCGGCGCGTTCGCGCGCCAGGGGTTGCGCGCCGTCACGCAACTGATCCGCGTCGCCGCGCCTGCGCCGGCGCCGGCATCAACCATCACTACGGGCGTGCGCGGCTGATGCCTGCCGGAGCCGGCATGCCAACTGCCGCTTGCGGCACGGCGTTGCGGTCGCGCACGCCCACCTCTCCTCCTGGCCGATGGCGCGCGCGGCTGGCCCGGAACTTGCTCCAACGGGTTCAGGGAGCGAAAACGAACACGGAGGCATCCATGAGCCATACCCTGACATTGAGCCTGCTGATTGCCGGCGCCGCCGTCGCCAGTACGACGGCCGGCGCCGCCACCGGAGCCTGCGACCGCACCACCGCGGTCGCGCACACCGCCTGCGGTCACGAGGCCAAGGACGACTACTGGGTCACGCTCGGCCAGTGCGCCAACCTGGCCGACCGCAGCGCGCGTACCGCCTGCGAGTCCGAAACCAGACTGAACCTGGCCGAGGCGCAGGAAGACTGCGCCGACCAACGCGAGGCGCGCGACGAACTGTGCGAGGCCGTCGGCCAGGCGCCCTACGACCCGCCGATCGACCCGCGGCGCTTCCTGACGCCGGCCCAGACCGCCGCGCGGCCCAATCCGTACCTGCCGCTGGTGCCCGGTTCGAAGCGCGTCTACCGCAGCGCGGACGAGATCATCACCGTCACGGTGACGCAGGAGACGCGGGCCATCCTCGGCGTCGAAGTCACGGTCGTGCGCGACGTCGTCACCGATGAAGACGGCGAGCTGATCGAGGACACCGAGGACTGGTTCGCGCAGGACGTCGACGGCAACGTCTGGTACTTCGGCGAGATCGCGCAGAACTTCGAGGACGGGCTGCTGACGGACGTCGAGGGCTCCTGGACCGCCGGAGTGAACCGCGCGAAGCCGGGCATCGTCATGCCGGCCGCGCCGAGGACGGGCCAGGTCTACCGCCAGGAGTTCGACCTCGGCAACGCCGAAGACGCGGCGCGCGTGCTCGGCACGCATAGCAACGAGCGCACGCCCGCGGCCGCGTGCGACTCGAGCTGCGTGGTGACGCTGGACTTCACGCCGCTCGAGCCCGATCACCTCGAGCACAAGTACTACGCCCCGGGGGTCGGCATGATCCTCGAGGTGAACCCGGAAACTGGTGAGCGCACGGAGCTGATTTCCCGCCGTTGAGCTTGCCGGCTGCGGCGCGGGCCCCACCGATCCTCGGGTCCGCGCCGTTTTTTTGCTCAGCGCTCCAGCACCAGGATCACGCGCACGGTCGCGTCGACCTCGGCGGCCGGCACGTAGCCGATCGCCCGGCGGTCGGTCGCGACGTAGCGGCGCACCGCCGCGGTCGAGGCCAGCGTCGCCGGCGGCATCACGCCGTCGAAGTAGCGCCGGTTCCAGTAGTCGGCCAGCCGCGCCTCGGTCTGGCGCAGCACCTGGTGCGAGAACGCCACGCGTGGCGCCAGGCCCGATGCCAGGTTCAGCGGCACGATGACGTCGCCGTCCTCCCAGTACTGCTTGCGGCGCAGGTAGATCTGCGCGAGCTGGTCGACCGACAGTTCCGCGCGGCGTTCGGGATGCACGATGACCGCGATGCGCCGGCCGTCCTGCGCTGCCGCGGCGGCGGCGAAGCCGAGCACCAGCGCGACGCCGAGCGACCGAAGCGTCATCGGTCAGTAGAGCAGCGACAGCGATGCGCGTGCGCCGGGCTCGCCCAAGGCGCCGGCTTCGTTCGCCGAGGTGTAGTCGGCCTTGATGCGCAGCCACGGCCGCGGCGCCCAGACCAGGCCGGTGGTGAGGAAACGGGCCGTCGGCGCGCCCGGATACGCGAGTTCTTCGTGGCGCGCCGTCAGGTACAGCGAGCGCCAGGTCTCGACGGCCACCTGCACGTATCCGGCGTACGTCGCGCCCGCCGCACGGCTGCCCTCGCCGGCGAGCAGCTCGACGCTGAGCTCGAAGCGCCGGTTCGGCTGCCACAGCAGGTCGGCGCCGCCGAGGTGATGCCAGCGGGAAACGTCATAGGGCTTCGAGGCGTAATACGACAGGCCGGCGGTCCAGCCCTCGAGGCTGGCCCATTCGAGCCGCGCGCCGGTGCTGCGCTCGGCGAAGTTCTCGTCGGCGTCCACCTGGATCGCGTCCACCAGCGACGCGTACACCGAGTACGACAGGGCGCCGCCGCTCGGGAACACCGTGCCGTTCAGCGACGCCCCGGACACGGTGTCGTCGAACACCGTCTCGATCATCAGCGGCTCGGAGGTGGTCCAGGTCAGCGGCTCGATGTGCGCCTGGTTCCAGCGGCCGATCGGCGTCAGGAACTTGCCCACGCGCACTTTCAGCGCATCGTTGCGGGTGAGGTCGACGTAGCTGCGCTCCAGCGCAACGTTGTCCGGCTCGAATTCGAAATCGGTGAACAGCCTGAAATAGCGCGACGGCTCGTAGAACAGGAACAGGTTGCCCTCGAGCTCGCTGTAGTAGTCGTCGCCCTCGAGGTCCTCGGCCTCGCCGGTCACGTAGCCACCGAGCGCCAGCCCGGTCTCGCCAATCGAGTAGCCGCGCCCTGCCGGATCCGGCACGGCTTCGCCGGTTTCGGCAGGCGGTGCCGCTGCCGGCGTCGCGTCTTCCGCGCCCAGCGCCCCTTGCGGCGCCCACAAGCCGGCCCAGAGGGCCAGCCAAAAGGCACGATGTATGCTCATGAAAGCTCCAGCCGACGCGCCAAAGACCGACGCCGGTGCCCGAATTCGCAAAATTGGCGAGTTCCCATACAGGAAGTCTCGCAAGATTCATGCACAACCCAAGGCACAGGACTATCGAGTGAGCACGGCAACGGCGTCAACCGCCGCCGCTCCCGGCCGGCCCAGGGTGTTCTCGCTGCGCGCCAAGCTGGCGTTGCTGTCGGCGGGCCTGGTACTGGTGCCGGCGGCGGTTTACGGCGTGATCTCGCTGTCGAGCAGCCGCGCCGCCTTGACCCAGGTCATCGGGCGGCAACTGGTCGAAGAGGCGCGCAGCGGCGCCGACCGCCTGGCCGGCGTGCTGCGGTCGGACCACGAGCGCCTGCGCGCGTTGGCGGCGCAGGACGTCATGCGCGAGATCCGCATCGCCGACCTCGACAAGCGTATCGCCGGACTGCTGGTATCCGTGCAGCGCGGCTGCGAGGCGTGCGCGGGGCTCGCCGTGCTGGACGCCGGCGGCCGCGTGGTCGCCGCCAGCCACCCGGGCTGGCTCGGCAAGACTGCGGACGCCCTGCCCGGTGGCGCCGGCGCCGGCGGCGTCATCGAGGGCCCGCTGCGCAACAGCGGCGAGCCCGCGGCGCTGCTGCGCTTTACCATCCCCATCCCGGACCCGGACAAGCGCGACGCTTCGCTCGGCTGGCTGATGGCGCTGATGGACTGGGATCGTGAACTCGCGGTGCTGGCGCACGAGCGCGAGAGCCTGCTGTCCGTCGGGCTCGACGTCGAGGTGCTCGTGCTGGACGCGCGCGGCGTGATGATCGGCGGCTCCGGCCGCGACGCCGGCCCCTGGCGGCTCGGCGATCGCATCGCCGGCAGCGGGCCCTCCGACACCAGCGACGGGCGGCTCGATGAAGCCGCCGGCATGCTGCTCGGCCAGGCCGCACTCGGCGAAGGGCTGCCGCGCTGGAGCGTCGTCGTCGCCACGCCGCTCGAGGAAGCACACGCGCCCGCCCGGCGCATGGCGCAGCAGCTCGCCACCGCGCTCGCGGCGACGCTGGCCGTGGCGCTGGCACTGGCGCTGCTGGCGGCGCGTCGCGCGACGCAGGCGCTCACCGAGCTGACCGATGCCGCCCGCGCGGTCGGCCGCGGCGAGCGCCCGGCCGGCGCCGTGACCGTGCGCTCCAGCGACGAGATCGGCGTCCTGGCCGAAGCGTTCAACCGCATGGCCGCCGACCTCAAGCGCGCCGAGCGCGAACTGGTGGACGCGGCCAAGTTCTCGTTCGTCGGCGAGCTCGCCTCCGGCGTGGCGCACGAGGTGCGCACGCCGCTGGGCGTGCTGCGCAGCTCGGCCCAGATCCTCGAGCGCTCGCTGCCGCTGCACGACGAGGAGTCGCGCGAGCTGCTGCGCATGCTGCGCGACGAGGTCGACCGCATCGAGCGCGTAGTCTCCTCGCTCTTGAACCTCGGCCGGCCGCGCGAGAAGCAGATCGAGTCGACGCCGCTCGGGCCGATCCTGGCGCGCGCCGTGGCTTTCGTCGAGCCGCAGGCACGCGAGAAGCAGCTCGCGCTGGCCCGCGTGCCGGCGGCGAGCGACCCGCCGGTGGCCTGCGACCCGGAGCTGATCTACCAGGTGGTGCTGAACCTGCTGGTCAACGCGGTGCAGATCCTGGCACCGCAGCGGCACATCGAAGTGCGCCAGCTGCCGGCCGAGCGCGGGCAGGCCGGCTTCGAAGTGCGCGACGACGGTCCCGGCATGAGCGAGGAGGTGCGCGCGCGCATCTTCGAACCGTACTTCACGCGCCGCGAGGGCGGCACCGGGCTGGGCCTGACCTTCGTGCAGCGCGTGGTGCAGGAGCACCGCGGCCGCGTCACGGTGGACAGCGCGCCAGGCCTGGGCACCGCCTTCCGGATCTGGCTGCCACTGGGAGATGACTTGCCATGAAACGCCTCCTGATCGTCGACGACGACCTCAAGCAGCGCCGCGTGCTGCAGATCCTTGCGCGCAAGATCGGACTCGACGGCGTTGCGGCCGACGGCGCCGACCAGGCCCTTACCCTGTTCCGCGAGCAGCGCTGCGATCTCGTCATCACCGACCTGCAGATGCCGGGGCGCGACGGCATGGACTTCCTGCGCGAGCTGCGCGCGGTGGACGCCGAGGTGCCGGTGATCGTGCTGACCGGCCACGGCACCGTCGCCACGGCGGTCGAGGCCATGAAGCTCGGCGCCGTGGACTACCTGCAGAAGCCGTTCGACGTGGAGGCGCTGGAGATCGTCGTGCGGCGGGCCCTCGACCATTCGCGCTCGCGGCTCGAGAACCGCTTCCTGCGCGAGCAGGCCGCCCAGGACAACGGCTTCGGTCAGCTGATCGGCACTGCGCCGGCGATGCAGCCGGTGTTCGAGACCCTGCGCCAGGTCGCGCCGACGAAGAGCACCGTGCTGATCACCGGCGAGACCGGCACCGGCAAGGAGCTCGCGGCGCGCGCGATCCACAACCTTTCGCCGCGCAAGGAAAAACTCTTTGTGCCGCTGAATTGCTCGGCCATCCCCGGCGAGCTGCTGGAGAGCGAGCTGTTCGGGCATACGCGCGGCGCCTTCACCGGCGCGGCCGGCGACCGCATGGGCAGGTTCCAGGCCGCCGACGAGGGCACGCTGCTGCTCGACGAGATCGGCGACCTGGACCTGCGCCTGCAGGCCAAGCTGCTGCGCGTGCTGCAGGAAGGCGTGATCGAGCCGCTGGGCAGCAACCGGCGCATCGCCGTGGACGTGCGCGTGATCTCGGCCACGCATTGCGACCTGCGGGCCATGGTCAGGGACGGCACGTTCCGCGAGGACCTGTACTACCGGCTCAACGTGCTCGAAGTGAAGCTGCCGTCGCTGCGCGAGCGGCGCGAGGACATCGCGGCGCTGGCCGGCACCTTTCTCGCGCAGTTCTCGCGCGACCTCGGCAAGCCCGCGCTGGCGCTGTCAGCCGACGCCGTGGCCGTGCTGCAGGGCTACGGCTGGCCCGGCAACGTGCGCGAGCTGCGCAACCTGATGGAGCGCGCCGCCGTGCTCAGCGCCGACGACGCCGTCGGCGCGGCTTTGATCCGCTCCTTCCTGCCGGCAGATGCGGCGCCAGCGCGCAGCGGGCTGGGCCTGGATCCCGCGCTCGACGATCTCGAGCGGCGCATGATCCTCGACGCGCTGGTCGCCAGCTCGGACAACAAGCACAAGGCGGCCGAACTGCTCGGCATCGGCGAACGCACGCTGTGGACCAAGCTCAAGAAGCACGGCATCTGACGCCGCGCCGGCGCAGCCGCTAGCGGATCGGGTCGGCCCGGTTGACGCCGAACGAGAACAGCGCCGGGAAGAAGCGCTTGAGGTAGACCACCAGCGCCTCGCGGCCGATCAGCACTTCCTCGCGATCCTTCTCCACCGCGCGCCAGATCTTCTGCGCGCAGTACGACGGCTCGACGCCGCGCGCGATCGAAGGATCCATCTTGCCGTAGGTGCCGCCGTCGCCCGTGACGGCGTTGGCCGACACCTGCGTCTTGACGTAGCCCGGGCAGGCCACGGTGAACTTCACGCCGTCGCGCCAGTGCTCGGCGCGGGCCGCGTCGTAGAAGCCGTGCAGTGCGTGCTTGGCAGCGGCGTAGCCGGAGCGCAGCGGCGAGCTGATGTAGCCCACCGCGCTCGAGACGACGACGACGTGCCCGCGCTTGCGCGCCACCATGCCCGGCAGCACGGCCTTGGTCAGCGCGACGGTGGCGAAGAAATCCAGCTCGAAGATGCGCCGGTAGACCTCCATCGAGGTGTCCAGCACGCGCGAGCGCTGCGAGATGCCGGCGTTGTTGACCAGCACGTCGACCGGCCCGAAGGGTTGCTCGGCGGCGCGCACGGCGACGGCGCCGTCGCCGATTTGCAGCAGGTCGAGCGGGAGGGTGGCGACGTCGGCCGGCCGCGCGCACAGCGCCTTGACGCGCTCCAGCTCGGGGGCGCGTCGCGCCGTGAGCACCACCTTGGCGCCGCGCGCCGATGCGGCGACCGCGAGCGCCTCGCCGATGCCGCCGGAGGCGCCGGTGACCCAGACGACCTTGCCGGCGAGGT
>JANNLM010000228.1:0-2007 GCA_031396825.1 Gammaproteobacteria bacterium
TGCCGTTCTGGCTGGGGCAGGGCGCGATGGTGGCGATCGCGGTGGCGCACTACAACGACACGCCGCTGCTGATGGCGCAGGCCTACGGGTTCCTGGGGATTTACTGCGTGCTGTACGGCGCCGTCGCGTGGCTCGGGCGCCGCGCCCCACCACAACGGTGATTACGACGGGCTAGCGGGCAGGTCCTGCTCGATGCGGTCCGGCTCGCGGCCCGTTTCGATCACGTCATCGAACGCGAACGCGCTCGCGAAGATCGGGTCGTTGAACGGCGAGGCGGTCACGCGCGCCGGCGGAATGCCCCTGGCCTCCACGAACGCCACCTGGCCGGGCAGCACCACGATCTTGCCGCCGTCGTTGGCGACGGTGATCTGGCCCTGCTCGCCCTTGACGTACAGGCCCGGCTTGGCGCCCTTGCACCTGGTGTTGCAGCGCAGGGCGGTGTAGGCCGACCCGCGGACCGTCACGATCGCGAGGTCGGTGTGCAGCTCGTACACGTCCTTGGGGTTCTTGCTGATGCGGCCGGTGATGGTGCGAAAGCCGCCGTCGACCAGCGTATAGACCGCCTTGCCGGGGCCCTGCTTGGGCAGCTCGAACGCATCCACGCGCAGTACCGCGGCGCCCGGAATCGAGAACACGGAGTCGTCGTCGAACTGCAGTTGCACCTTGCTCTGGTCGGCGACGGTGAGCGTGTCGCCGCCCTGGACCGAGAGCGCCACCACCACTGGCACCCTCTGGGCGCCGCGCTCGACCGCGGCCTTGCCTTCGACCGCGATCACGGCGCCTTGGGCGGCGGCCAGTGCGGGCAGGAGCGAAAGGACGGCGGCAAGGACAGTTGTGGTGCGGGCGGTTCTCATGCGGGCAAATCTACCCCAGTTGCGGGGTGCCGTCAGTCAGAAAGGTTATCTAACATGGCACCTACCCGCCCGGCGGTGGGTCGGGGGCCTCGCTGCGGCCCGGTCCGCCGGTCGACTGGGCTGAACAGCTCAGCGTGAGGGCCGCCAGGCACACCAGGGTCGCCGAGACGGCCGGGATGCGCAGGCTGAAGTCGGTCAGCCCGTTCAGCGCCGCCGTGACCACCGCCATGGCGCCGGCGAAGCCCAGCGCGCAGGCCATCGGGTCGTTGCGCCGGCGCACGATGCGCAGCCCGTGCGCCAGCACCAGCGCGGCCAGGGCCGCGAGCAGGGCGTAGCCGACCACGCCGGCTTCGATCAGGAACTCGAGGTGGTCGTTGTGGGCGTGGTCGTAGTACTGCTTGATGCGGTCGCTGCGTTCCGGCGAATACGCCTGCGCGAAGGTGCCCAGGCCCGAGCCGGCGAGCGCGTACGGACGCCACAGCGGCGCGATTTCCGGCAGCACGTCGACGCGCCCCTCGGCCTCCAGGCTGGTCTGCTCGATGCGCTGCGCGAGTTTTTCCAGCCCGTAGCGGTCGCTGACGATCCACAGGTCGATCACGAAGATGCTGGCGAACAGCACCAGGCTGGGCAGGAAAAAACGCCGGTGGCGCAGCAGCACATAGATCGCGCCGCAAACCGCCAGCGCCACGAAGAACGCGGCGTTGCCCATGCGCGAGCGCGTCAGCACCAGCGCGATGACGATCACCACCAGCGCGATCCGCACGCGGAAGCGGGGACTCAGCGCCAGCTCGACGATGCCCTCCAGCGCCGCCCGCCAGCTGTCCCACGGCTTGGGCCGCAGGTCGGCCAGCACCAGCGCCACGCCGGCAGCCAGCGTGAGGCCGAGATAGGCCGCGAAGTGGTTCTTGTTCACGAAAGTCCCGGTGGCGTAGCCGAGGCCGTGGGCCTTGGCCGCGAAGAAACCGAGCTCCCAGCCCGACAGCGTCATGACGATGCCGTAGAGCGCCTGGCCCAGGCCCGACAGCAGCAGCACCAGCAGCAGCCAGCGCTGGCGCCGGCGCTGCTGGGCGCAGACCGCGAGCACCAGCCAGAACGCGCACAGCAGCGCGAGGCTCAGCAGCCAGTGCTCGAAGGTCGCGCCCGGCATCAGGCT
>JANNLM010000241.1:0-2002 GCA_031396825.1 Gammaproteobacteria bacterium
CATGGCCCGCACCACCCCCATCGAGCGTTACCGGAACATCGGTATTTCCGCGCACATTGACGCGGGCAAGACCACCACGACCGAGCGCGTGCTGTTCTATACCGGTGTGAACCACAAGATGGGCGAGGTTCACGACGGCGCTGCGACCATGGACTGGATGGAGCAGGAGCAGGAGCGCGGCATCACCATCACCTCCGCCGCGACCACCGCGTTCTGGAAGGGCATGGCGCTGCAGTTCCCCGAGCACCGCATCAACATCATCGACACGCCGGGCCACGTCGACTTCACCATCGAAGTCGAGCGCTCGATGCGCGTGATTGACGGCGCCTGCATGGTGTACTGCGCGGTCGGCGGCGTGCAGCCGCAGTCCGAGACGGTCTGGCGCCAGGCCAACAAGTACAAGGTCCCGCGCCTGGGCTTCGTCAACAAGATGGACCGCGCCGGCGCCGACTTCTACAAGGTGGTCCGGCAGATGAGGGAGCGCCTGGGCGCGAACCCGGTCCCGATCTTCATCCCGATCGGCGCCGAGGACAAGTTCAGCGGCGTCATCGACCTGGTCAAGATGAAGGCGATCCACTGGGACGACGCGTCCCAGGGCATGAAGTTCGAGTACATCGAGATCCCGGCCGACCTGCTCGAGACCGCCAAGCAGTGGCGCGAGAAGATGGTCGAGGCCGCGGCCGAGGCCAACGACACGCTGCTGCACAAGTACCTCGAATCGCACGACCTGACGGAAGACGAAATCCGCGCGGGCCTGCGCGAGCGCACCTGCCGCCAGGAGGTCGTGCCGGTGGTCTGCGGCAGCGCGTTCAAGAACAAGGGCGTGCAGGCGATGCTGGACGCCGTGGTGTACTACCTGCCGGCGCCGAGCGACATCAAGGCGACCATGGGCACCGACCCCGACAAGAAGGACGTCGTCATCGAGCGTCACCCCGACGACAAGGATCCGTTCGCGGCCCTGGCGTTCAAGATCATGTCCGACAAGTACGTCGGCTCGCTGACCTTCATCCGGGTGTACTCGGGCGTGCTGGCCTCCGGCTCGACCGTGTTCAACCCGGTCAGCGGCAAGCGCGAGCGCATCGGCCGCCTGATCCAGATGCACGCGAACGAGCGCAGCGAGATCAAGGAAGTGCGCGCCGGCGACATCGCCGCGTGCGTCGGCATCTCGCACATCATCACCGGCACGACGCTGTGCGATCCGGACAAGCCGATCATCTTCGAGCGCATGGAATTCCCGGATCCGGTCATTTCACAGGCCGTTGAGCCGAAGACCAAGGCCGACCAGGAAAAGATGGGCATGGCGCTGAGCAAGCTCGCCATCGAGGACCCTTCTTTCCGCGTCCACACGGACCAGGAATCGGCCCAGACCATCATCTCGGGCATGGGCGAGTTGCACCTCGAGATCATCGTCGACCGCATGAAGCGCGAGTACGGCGTGCAGGCCAACGTCGGCAAGCCG
The DNA here is from genome assembly GCA_031396825.1 of Gammaproteobacteria bacterium. Lineage (GTDB taxonomy): Bacteria > Pseudomonadota > Gammaproteobacteria > Nevskiales > Nevskiaceae > JACPFV01. Next base: position 1,460 of record JANNLM010000241.1, read on the forward strand.
CAGGTCGCGTACCGCGAGACGATCCGCAAGAAAGTCGAGAGCGAAGGCAAGTTCGTGCGCCAGTCCGGCGGCCGCGGCCAGTACGGCCACTGCTGGCTGACGCTGGAGCCGCTGCCGCCCGGCGGCGGTTTCGTGTTCGAGAACGACGTGGTCGGCGGACGCATCCCGAAGGAATTCATCCCGGCGATCGAGAAGGGCGTCGAAGAGGCCCTGAAGAACGGCATCAACGCCGGCTACCCGATCGTCGACGTCAAGGTTACCGTCACCGACGGCTCGTCCCACGACGTGGATTCGAACGAAAACGCGTTCAAGATGGCGGCCTCGATCGCCTTCAAGGACGGCATGCGCAAGGCGAGTCCGGTGCTGCTCGAGCCGATGATGGCGGTGGAAGTGGAAACGCCGGAAGAGTTCATGGGCAACGTGATGGGCGATCTGAATTCCCGTCGCGGCATGATCCAGGGCATGGACGACCTCGTCACCGGCATCAAGGCGATCAAGGCGGAAGTGCCCCTGGCAGAAATGTTCGGCTACTCCACATCGCTG
>JANNLM010000279.1:0-1813 GCA_031396825.1 Gammaproteobacteria bacterium
TCCTCGGGCCGGTGCTGATGCCGTTCGCGGTCTCCGCCGCTTTTGCCTACGTCGCCGATCCGCTGGTGGACCGGCTGGAGCTGCGCACGTCGCGCACGCTCGCCGTTGTGCTGGTGTTCGTCACGCTCACGGCGGTGATCCTGCCGGTGCTGATCCTGCTGGTGCCGCTGCTGCTGGACCAAGTGCGGGAATTCATCACTCACATCCCCGACTCTCTGGACTGGATCCAGCAGAAGGGCCTGCCCGCGCTCGGCATCCACCTGCCGGCGGAATTGCGTCTCGACTACGACAATGTCAAACGGGTCGTGTCAGAAAACCTGCCGCAGGCCGGCGGCGTCGCGCGGGATCTGCTCGGCAGCCTGTCGCGCTCGGGCGGCGCGTTCCTGGGCTTCATCGCCATGCTGCTGCTGATTCCGGTGGTGACTTTCTACCTGCTGCGCGACTGGGACGACCTCGTTGCCTGGATCGACGACGCGCTGCCCTTGCGCCATCGCGAGACGGTCCGCGCCCTGGCGCGCGAATCGGACCTCGTGCTGTCGGGCTTCCTGCGCGGCCAGCTGCTGGTGATGCTCGGGCTGGCGTTCCTGTACAGCCTCGGGCTGTGGCTCGCCGGCGTGAAGCTGGCACTCTTGATCGGCATCGGCGCGGGCCTGGTCAGTTTCGTGCCCTACCTCGGCTTCATCGTCGGCCTGCTGGCCGCCGGTATCGCCGCCCTGACGCAGATGGAGGGATTCACGCCGTTGCTCTACGTCCTGGCCGTGTTCACCATCGGCCAGATGATCGAAAGCATGCTGCTGACGCCCTGGCTGGTCGGCGACCGCACCGGGCTGCACCCGGTCACGGTGATCTTCGCGGTCCTGGCCGGCGGCCAGCTGTTCGGTTTCGTCGGCGTGCTGCTGGCGCTGCCGGCGGCGGCCGTGCTCGCCGTGCTGCTGCGCCACGCGATGGCGCGCTGGCGCCAGAGCGACCTGTACGGCCAGCCGTGAAGGGCCTGCAGCTCCCGCTCGGCGTCCAGCTCCCCGACACCGCCAGCTTCGAGACCTACTCCGCCGGGCCCAACGCCGAGGCCGTCGCCGCGGTGCGCGCCGCGGCCGCCGCCGGCGCCCCGCCGCTGGTGCTGCTGTACGGCCCGCCCGGCACCGGCAAGTCGCACCTGCTGCAGGCGCTGACGCGCACCGCCGCGCGCAGCGCGGCCTGCGCGTACGTGCCGCTGCGCGAGCTGCACGCCGAGGGCGCCGCGGCCGGCGACACGCTCGACGGGCTCGAGCGCGCGCAACTGGTGTGCCTCGACGATGCCGATGCCGTGCTGGCGCAGCCGGACTGGGCGCTGGCGTTGCTGCGCCTGCTCGACGCGCTGCGCGCCGGCGGCGGGCGCGCCGTGATCGCCGCGCCGGCGGCGCCGGAGCGCCTCGCGCTGCAGCTGCCCGACCTGCGCACGCGCTTGTCGCAGGCGGCGGTGTACGGCCTCAAGCCCCTGTCGGACCACGATCGCACCGGCCTGCTGCTCGAGCGCGCCCGCGCACGCGGGCTGGAGCTGCCCGAGGACGCCGCGCGCCACCTGCTGGCGCGCCTGCCGCGCGATCCCGGCAGCCTGGTCGAAGCCATCGACCGCCTCGACCGCGCGCTGCTCAGCGCGCAGCGCAAGCTCACGCTGGCTTTTGTCCAGCAGTGGCTGAAAGAGACCGCTTAGCTTCCACCGAGCGCGCGCGCACGTAGAGCAGCAGCGCGATGAATTCCGCGGCGGCGACGACGGCGAATGCGAGCGCCAGCGGGCGGCGCGCGGCGTGGGTCGAGGCTTCCATCAGGAACGCGC
>JANNLM010000337.1:0-8370 GCA_031396825.1 Gammaproteobacteria bacterium
CGGCTACCTCACCGTCGTCGACATCGGCGCCGCGAGCGCCAGCGATGGCCTCGACGGGACGCTGACGGCGACATCGAACCTCGCGTCGAACGCGCTGCGCCCGGGCCGCTACGTCGTGACCTGGACGGCGCAGGACGGCAACGGCAACGTCGGCACCGACACGCAGCAGGTGGACGTGCTGCCGCTGGTCGAGTTGCAGGGCCTGCCGGCCGTGGCGGGCGAGGGCGGTCCGGCGGCGGTGCTCGCGGTCCTCAACGGCGAACCGCCGCAGTATCCCGTGACGATTCCGTACACCGTTGGTGGCAGCGCCGGGCCGGCGGACAGCGACGCGGCGGCCGGCACCATCACGATCAACGGCGGCACCACCGGTTTCCTGCTCTTCGCGATCACGGACGACGGCGTGCCCGAGCCGATCGAGACGCTGGTGATCACCGCGACCGGCGCCAGTCAGGCGGTACTGGGCGCCAGCGCAACCGTGACGATCCCGATCGGCGCCGGCAACGTTCCGCCGCAGGTCTTCAGCCTGTCGGGGACGCAGAACGGATCGCCGCGCTTCACGGCCTACACCGGCGACGGCCAGTACGTGCTGCTCACCAACGCTTTCGACGGCAACGGCGATGCGCTGACGTACACCTGGACGGGTTCGGACAACGCGCTCGGAATCGACGCGGACGCCACTTCGACGCCGGGTTTCGATCCGTCGGCCATGGCGCCGGGCGCCTACAACGCGCGCGTGCAGGTGTCCGACGGCAACGGCGGCACGGCGACGGCTCATGTCCTGCTGCTGGTTGCCAGCGGAACCTCGAGCGATTCGGACATCGACAGCGACGGCGTCCCCGACAGCGTCGATGCCGTGACCGACTACGACGCCGTGCTGCCGGACCAGACCGGCGACATGGCCGGCAGCGCGCTGCTCGAGGCGGAGGCCCAGTACAGCCTGCGCCGCGGCCGCACCTCGCTCGCCGCGGGGCGCACCGGCGCGCTGGTCGCGATGAGCGACCTGGTGACGTTCGGGGTGGGTGCGGGCGGGATCGCGCTTGGCGCGGACAGCTACGCCAACGTCGGCGGCATCTTCGACTTCGAGATTCACGGCTTGAATCCGGGCGAGTCGTCACGTGTCGTCCTGCCGTTGCAGACGGCGATCCGCACCGGCTCGGTCTACCGCAAGTTCGACCCGGTCCTCGGCTGGCACGACTTCGTCGAGAACGCTAACAACGAGGTCGCCAGCGCGTTCTCGGCGCTCGGCCAGTGCCCCGGACCGGCGAGCGACGATTATGTCGATGGCCTGCAGCCGTTCGCCGACTGCGTGCGCCTGACGCTCTCGGACGGTGGCCCGAACGACGCCGACGGCGTGGCCGACGGCGTGATTCGCGATCCGGGTGGCGTGGCCCTCGCCGAGGCCGCGGCCGACGATGGCGCGGCGCCGGTGAGCGGCGGCGCATTCATGGGGTTCGGGCTGCTGCTGGCGGCGGTGCTGAGGCTGCGCCGGAGCGCGGCGGCGGCGCTGCTGGCGCTGGTCGCGCTGCTGGCGGCCGCGCCGGCGCAGGCCGAACACCACGTCCGCATCCATTACAGCGGCGACATGGCCAGCGGCTTCGACAACAACGTCACCACCGCGCAGGACGACGCCGACATCCGCGAGAGCGGCTTCGCCAGCGCCGCCGGTCACGTCGACTATTTCCGCCAGCTCAACCTGTTCACCTCGCTGCAGCTGCGCGGCAGCCTGCAAGGCGAGTACTGGAACAGTTTCGACGGCCTCAACAACGGCAAGGCCACGGCGATGGCGCGACTGATGTATCGCGCCAACGGCGACTTCTTCACGCCGACGCTGGCGGCGTGGCTGTCGGCCTCGATGATGGAGTTCGACAGCGCCATTCGCGACAGCAACGAGTACCGCGCCGGCGCCTACGCGCTCGAGCAGCTGACCACGCAGCTCACCGGGCGTTTTGCGCTGATGGCCAACCTGCGCGAGTCGGACGGCCGCGTGTTCGACCTGTCGGGATATTCCGCTTCGCTCAACATCGACTGGATCCCGGCGCCGCGCTCGACCGTTTACGGCGGCTACCAGTATTACGTCGGCGGCGTGACCTCGACGGCAACCCCCTCGCTGGCGATCGGCCTCGCCGCCGAGGCGATCGAACCCGACGATGCCTTCGGCGGCCTCGCCGGCGGCCTGCGCGCCTACCGGCTCGATGCGACCGCGCAGATCTTCACGCTCGGCTACAACTATGCGATCACGCGCAAGCTGTCGGTCGACGCGCAGGGTCTGTACATCACGACCGGCGCCGATTTCGGCATCGAGTATCAGAAGATGGTCGGCGCGATCAGCTTGCTGGCGCGGTTCTGAGCATGCAACGCCACCTGGCCGTGCTGTGCGCGGTGACGCTGCTGGCGGCCTGCTCGCGTGGCGATGACGCGGCCGAGACCGCGGCGCCGGAAGTCACCGAGAAGTTTGCCTCCAACCATTTCCTGCAGTACCTGAACCAGCAGCCGAGCCTGGCGGCGGGGGAGTACACCGTCGTCGCCGCGACCGCCGCGCCTGGTCAGGCCGGCGCGTACACGCTGACGACCGATTACGGCGCGCCGCTGCTGCTGCAGGTGAATGGAAACTGGACCAGTTCCGGCGGCCAGAATCCGGCCAGCCCGGGCAATCCGGGCGCCGGCTTCACGCGTGAAACGCCGGGCGGCGTCATGGTCACGCTCCGCAGCACGGTGGACGCCTACCTGTACCTGCTCGACCGTAACGGCAGCGTGATCGCCGAGGACGACAACAGCGGCGGCGGGACGGACGCGCAGATCTTCCTGCCGGCCTCGCAGACCAACGACGCGAGCTACGCGCAGGCCTACTACGCGACCATCGACCCGGCCGGCACGCGCGACACGCTCGCCGGATTCCAGGCGGTGAACGGTTTCAGCGCGGGCGACACGCACGTGATCTTCCGCGACACCAAGGACCTCGGTTACGGCCGCGATATGTATTTCCACGACAACGCCGACGGCACCTACGCCTTCTACGTCAACAACTTCGTGGTGACCGACCTGCCCGGCGAGACCTACGGCCCGCTGAACCTCGACGCCGCGATCGCCCAGGTCGCCCGATACCACATCGGCACCAACGCCATCGAGTACGGCCCGATCGACGTCGACGGCGCGCTGGGCCCCGACGACGTCAACGGCGACGGTGTGTCCGACGCGGCCGACTACTTCCCGCGCTTCTACAACTACTCGTCCGATCCGCCGTTCGAGCGACGCGACACCGTGGACCTCGACGGCAAGGGCGAGAAGGCCATGCCGGTGCCGTGCATCGTCTGCCACGGCGGTCGCGCCGACGCGCTGCTGCCGGACGGCTCGTTCCCGCGCAGCGGTGACACGTTCTCGCAGCTGCAGCCGCTCGACGTCGGCACGTTCGAGTACTCGGACGAGTCGCCGTGGACGCGCGCCGAGGTCGAGGTCGGACTCAAGGCGATCAACCAGGCGGTTTACGATTCCTACGCCGCGCTCGAGAACCCGCCGCTGGGGCAGTGGGACTCGTCGATGGCGCGCGAGATGCTCGAGGCCTGGTACGGCGGCGCCGGACTGCCGGGCGCGTTCGACGACACCTACGTGCCTGCCGGCTGGCAGCCTGATCCGGGCGACGGCTCGCCGCCGGCCGGCTCGGACGACCTGTACCGCGACGTGCTGTCGACCAACTGCCGCACCTGCCACCTGCTGCGCGGCTCGCAGCACCAGGGCGACATCGATTTCACCAGCTGGGACAAGTTCCTCGGCTACGACGACCGCATCGAGGAACTCGTGTTCGACGAGGGCCTGATGCCTCTGGCGACGCTGACCTTCGACAATTTCCACGATTCGGGCTTCATGGCCGAGATGCTGGCCTCGTTCCTGCCGGACTTCAGCCGCTACGACGATGCCGGCGCGCTGCTGCTGCCCGGGCGGCCGATCGCGAAGGCCGGTCCGGACCGCGCGAGTCCCTCGCCGGTCGCTGTGTCGGGCGCCGCGAGCCTGTTCGCGGAAACCTACGCCTGGACGATCGTGTCGCAGCCCACCGGTGCCAACGCCGCGCTGTCCGGCGCCAGCACGGCGCGCGTGACGCTCAGCAACGCCATCGACGGTTCCTACGTGCTGGCGCTGACGGTTTCGCTCGGCTCGGTCACGAGCGAGCCCGACACGGTCACGGTGCTGGTGGATTCAGGCATGAGCCCGGCGCCGCAAGCCCTGACGTTCACCGCGCACATCGCGCCGGTGCTGATCAGCGCCGGCTGCGCCGGCTGCCACGACGACGGCGGCAACCCGCTGCCGCCGGTGCTGTACACGCCCGGCGCCAACCGCGACGTCTACACGACGCTGCGCTCGCTGGTGAATTTCGACGATCCGGTGAACAGCCGCCTGCTGCTGAAGCCCTCCGGCAACCACCACGCCGGAGGCCAGCTCGCCGGCTTCGACCTCGCCGGCAACCGCGCCAATTACGACCTTTTCCTGAACTGGATCCTCGTAGGCGCGCCCGAGTGAGGTTCGGCGCGGCATGGGTCGCCGCGCTGGCGCTGACGGCGCCGTTGTGCGCCGCTGCGGGCACCTGGACTCACCGCGGGGAACTCTCGGTCGGTTACGACGACAACATCGGCAATTCGGGCTCGCCGCCCGACCGCCGCGGCTCGAAGCTGGCCTCCGTCGGTACCACGGCGACTTTCGAGCAGCGCTACGGCCGCTATACGGCGGTGCAGACACGCGTCGGCGTCGGCCTGTCGGAAGTGTTCGACCTCGCCGAACTGACGAGCGCGCGCCTCAGCGGGCACGTGCGCCTGCTGCACAAGCCGGGGCGGGGCTTCCGCACGCCGGTGTTCGGCGCCACGCTGGCCGCCGGCGCGCGCGAGTCGGGCAGCGACATCCGCGACGGTTTCGACTACCGCGCCGGCTTGTCTGCGTCGGCGCCGCTGACCACGGTGGTGCAGGCGCGCGCGGAGGTCTGGCGCTCGCGCCGCGTGGCGACCCGTGGGCGGGTATTCGACCTCGACAGCACGTCGTACGCGGTGAGCTTCGACTGGATCGCCACGCCGAGCCTGCTGGTGTACGCCGGGTTGCGCCTCGACGACGGCGAGTTCACCGTGACGGCCGAGGGTGAAGGCGTGATCGTGCCGAAGACCGAGCACCTTTACCTGCAGCCGCGCGCGCGCGCCATCGAGGCAGATCCCGTGTTCGGGGACGACTGGTGGGCGTTCGGCGTCGAGGGGCAGACGCTGGTTGCGACCGCGGGCGTCAACGTGCCGCTCAATTCCATGATGGCGCTCGACCTGCAGCTGCAGCGCGGCGAGGCCCACATGGACCGGTTTTCCTACATCCGCAACATCGCCTCGCTGGGCGTGCTGGTGCGCTGGTAGTGCGCGCTCCCCTGAAGGATCGAACATGCGCCTTCCTCCCCGAGCACGACCTGTTCCTGAACTTCGTCGTGGGCGCGCCTGGGTGAGGTCCGGCGCCGCGTGGCTGGCAGCCCTCGCGCTGGGGCTTCCCGCGGGTGCGGCGGCATCCGGATGGGGCTTCGGCGGCGCGCTGGGCATGGGATACGACGCCAACGCTGCCAACGCCAGCGATCCCGACGACATCCGCAGCGTCGGCACCGCGTTCGCGAGTGCCGGTGCGGGCTTGGAGCGGCGCTTCGGCCGGTTCACGGCGCTCCAGCTGCAGGGCGCCCTGTCCGGCGAGTACGTCCTCGACCTCGATCGCCTGTCCAACGCGGGGCTGAGCGCGCGCGTGCGCTTGCTGCACAAGCCCGGCAAGGGGTTCTACACGCCGGTGCTGGCGGCGTGGATCGGCGCCGGCGCGCGCGAGTACGGCAGCCGGATCCGCGACGGCGCCGAGTATCGCGCCGGGGCCTGGGCTGCCGTCCCGTTGACCACGGCCGTGCAGTTGCGCGCCGAAGCGCAGTGGTCGCAGGCCGAGGCCAACGATCGCGTGTTCGATCTGGGCTACGCCTCGTATGCGCTGAATGCGGACTGGCTGGCGACCCAGGCGCTGACCGTTTACGCCAACGTGCGCTTCAACGAGGGTGAGTACGCGATCTCGGCCGACGAGGGGCGCCAGTACGTCGAGGACATCGCGACTGCGGAGGTCGCGGACCCGGCCTTCGGCGACGGCTGGTGGGCCTATCGCGTGGACGGCCACATGTGGATCGCCACGCTCGGCTTCAACGTGCCGCTGTCAAGCGATATCGCCCTGGACGTGCAGGCGCGCCACAGCGACGCGCAGGCCTCCGGCTTCAGCTACGACCGCTGGCTCGGCTCGGTCGGACTATTGTTCCGCTGGTAGTCGGCCAGCCCTTTCTGCGCCATCGCGCGGATCTTGTTCTGCAGGAACGGCGTCCAGCCCAGCAGCGTGCCGGGCAGTCCCAGCGCGAGCCCCGCCCAGCGATGCAGGTCGAAGCGGTCGGTGTGCTTCACGATCATCCCGTCACGGAACTCGAAGGCCGCGTCGATGATGTTGTGCACCTTGCGGCCGCTGGCGCTGAACGTGTACCACGCCTCCCAATGCGCCGAGCCGCCGGTGGCGTCGGCGCGCACGTCGCGGAACTCGATCTTCAGGTCCTTGCCGCGCTCGCACAGCATCTTCCACATGGTGCCGGCAGTCCGCCCGCGCAGGTCGGTGAACACCGGGTCGGAGAACTGCACGTCCGGCGCGTAGCAGGCGGCCATGGTCGCGGCGTCGCGCTGCTGGAACGCCGTGTAGAAGCGGCGGATGGTCTCTTCATTCGCGTTCATGCCTGTCTCCCGTTGACTGCGAGGTGCAACCCCAAGCCGACCAGCAGCGCCCCGCTGCCGCGCTGGATCCAGTTCATCGCGCCTTTGCTCCGGCGCGCCCACTCGGCCATCGCCGCGGCCGAGCGCGCCACCAGCAGGCACACCCACAGCCCGTTGACGATGAAGATCAGGCCCAGCAGCAGCACCTGCAACTCGAAGGCGCCACGCGCCGGGTCGGCGAACTGCGGCAGGAAGGCGAGGAAGAACAGCGCGACTTTCGGGTTCAGCGCGTTGGTGACGAAGCCCTGCCAGAACACCGTGCGCAGCGAGTCGGGCGGCAGCGCGGCGACGTCGGTGGCGCGGGCGCCCTGGCGCAACGCCTGCACGCCGAGCCAGACCAGGTAGGCGGCGCCGGCGAGGCGCAGCACGTCGTAGGCCACGGGCGAGGCGCGCAGCAACACGCTGATGCCGAGCGCGGCGGCGGCGGTGTGCACGAGGCAACCGGCGGCGATGCCGAGCGAGGACGCCGCGCCGGCGCGCCAGCCCTGGCCGAGGCTGCGCGCGGTGATGTACAGCAGGTCCGGCCCCGGCGTCAGGTTCAGCACCAGCCCGGCGACGACGAACAGCAGCAGCGCGTGCGGATCGAACATGGGCACAATGCTGCCATGACCGACGGTGTCCCGCTCAGCGCGCGCCTGCGCGCGGCCGTGCTCGCGTGCCATGCGCTGCTGCTGGTGGCGCTTCCCGTCGCCGCAGGCCTGACCGGCGGCTTGCTCGCGCTGCCGCTGCTCGCGCCGGCGCGCGGCCTGTGGCTCGGCCGCCCGTACACCTACGCCTGGTGCAGCATGCTGGTGCTGTTCTACGTCGGCGCGTTCCTGATGGAAGCCTCGACCCACGCCGCGCGCCGCCCGCTGGCGCTCGCATTCGCCGTCGTCGCCGGCGCGGAATTCATCGCGCTGCTGCTCTACGTGCGCGCGCGCTCGGTGGAAGCTAAGCGGTCTCTTTCAGCCACTGCTGGACAAAAGCCAGCGTGAGCTTGCGCTGCGCGCTGAGCAGCGCGCGGTCGAGGCGGTCGATGGCGGCGACCAGGCTGCCCGGATCGCGCGGCAGGCGCGACAACAGGTGTCGTGCCGCGTCCTCGGGCAACTCGAGTCCGCGTGCGCGGGCGCGCTCGAGCAGCAGGCCGGTGCGATCGTGGTCCGACAGCGGCTTGAGGCCGTACACCGCCGCCTGCGACAGGCGCGTGCGCAGGTCGGGCAGCTGCAGCGCGAGGCGCTCCGGCGCCGCCGGCGCGGCGATCACGGCGCGCCCGCCGCCGGCGCGCAGCGCGTCGAGCAGGCGCAGCAACGCCAGCGCCCAGTCCGGCTGCGCCAGCACCGCGTCGGCATCGTCGAGGCACACCAGCTGCGCGCGCTCGAGCCCGTCGAGCGTGTCGTCGGCCGCGGCCTTCTCGGCGTGCAGCTCGCGCAACGGCACGTACGCGCAGGCCGCGCTGCGCGCGGCGACGCGCGTCAGCGCCTGCAGCAGGTGCGACTTGCCGGTGGCGGGGGGACCGTACAGCAGCACCAGCGGCGGGGCGCCGGCGGCGGCCGCGGCGCGCACCGCGGCGACGGCTTCGGCGTTGGGTCCCGCGTGGTAGGTC
>JANNLM010000342.1:0-5033 GCA_031396825.1 Gammaproteobacteria bacterium
GCGATCATCAGGTTGCGGATCAGCTGGGCGTTGGCCGGGATCTCGTACTTCAGCGCGTCCTCGACCGCGCGCACCGAGGCGATGCCGTGCACCAGCGTGCAGACGCCGCAGATGCGCTGGGCGAAGGCCCAGGCGTCGCGCGGGTCGCGCCCGCGCAGGATGATCTCGATGCCGCGCACCATGGTGCCGGAGCTCGACGCGCGCGTGATCACGCCGCCGTCGGTCTCGGCTTCGATGCGCAGGTGCCCTTCGATGCGGGTGACCGGATCGACGACGACGGTTTCGACACCCATGGCAGTTCTCCTTCAGGCCAGGTGATTGGCCACGAGCTCCAGCAGGCTCGCCGGCTTCTTGTTCCAGTGGAAATGGTCTGCCGCGTCCTCGAAGCTGGCGCGGCAGCCGGAGCAGCTGGTGAGCAGTTGCTGCGCGCCGGTGGCGTCGATCTCGTGCAGCTTCGGCGCGACCGCGCGGTAGCGCAGTTCCTTCGCGCGCTCGATCATCAGCACGCCGCCGCCGCCGGCGCAGCAGTAGCTGAAGCCCTGCTTGTTCTTGAGCTCGCGCAGGTCCAGGTCCAGCGCCTTCATCAAGGCGCGCGGCGCGTCCATCACGCCGCCCCGCCGCACCAGCTGGCACGGGTCGTGGAAGGTCACGGACCCGCCCTCGGCCTTGCGCAGCCTGAGCGTGCCGGCCTTGAGCGCGTCGGCGAGGAACTCGGTGATGTGCTGGACGGCGAACGGCAGCTTGGCGCCGTGCAGCTCGGCGGCTTCCCAGCGCAGCGCGGTATAGGCGTGGCCGCACTCGGGAACGATCACCGTTTTCGCGCCAACCTTCACCGCCTCGCGGATCACGTACTCGCTGATGTTGCGCTGCCAGTCCCGCGCGCCGGTGAAATACGCCATGTTCTCGGCGAACAGCGCGTCGGAGCGGAACGTCGCCTTGACGCCCAGGTGCGCCATGACCTTCGCCAGCGCCGCGACCTGCGCCGGATAGCGGTCGATCTCGACGCCCGAGACGAGGAGCAGCACGTCGGCCTGCGGCAGGTCGACCGGGATCGCGACCTGGTGAGCCCTGCCGAGCTCCGCAAGCTTCTTCAGGTACGGCTCCTTCGACTCCCAGGGCTCGCCGAACAGTTCCTGGCGGCGGGCCGCGTCGTGCAACTCGGTTGGTGCCAGGCCGGCGTCGAACATGGCGTGGCGCGCCTGCTCGATCAGCGTGGCGACGTCGATGCCCATCGGGCAGATCAGGCTGCAGCGGCCGCACAGGTTGCAGCTGTCGAACAGCAGCTCCTGCCACTGCTCGAGCTCGGCGGTCGTGACCTCTTTCTTCAACCCGAACAGGCGGTAGAGCGGCGCGAACGGCCCGGACTCGCGCTTGTAGGCCTGCTTGAACGGCTCGACCTTCCAGATCGGCGTGTACTTGGGGTCCTCGGTGGCGATGTAGAAATGGCAGGCATCCGCGCACATGCCGCAGTGGATGCAGGACTCCATGCGCAGCGCGGTGAGCGCGCCGAATTCGCGCGCGAACGAGCTCAGCGCGCGCTGCGCCCGCGCCTCGGGCGGCATCTGCGTCTGGTGATCGGCCTTGAAGGCGGCCGGCGCGCTCGGGTTCATGACGGCGCTCCCTTGCGTGCCAGCAGATATCCGTTGATGGCCCGCGACGGCATGATGTAGAAGGCGTGCATCAGCTTGCCGAAGGGGAACCACAGCAGCAGCACGTCGAACGACAGGACGTGCAGCCCGAGCAGGGTCTCGTAGCGCGCGCCGAAATGCGCCGTCGCCAGCAGCCCGGTCACGATCACCAGCGTGGTGATGAACCAGCTGAAGTAGTCGTCGAAGTTCGACAGCAACCGCAGCACGCGGTGCGTCAGGCGCCGGAACAGCACGGCCAGCAGCAGCGCGAAGGTGATCACCGAGATGATCGTGATCACGCCGCTGGGCAGCGCCGGCCAGTCGAAGCCGAGGAAGCCGGCCCAGGTCTGGATGTGCGGCCCGAACGCCAGCACCACGATGAACAGGCCGATGTGGTAGCTGTAGCCGAGCGCTTCGCCGGCACCGGTGCGGCCGACGAATTCGGGATGCGGCCACGAGCGCGATCCCATCGTCACGAAACCGCCGAACAGGGCCTTGCCGAGCGAGGTGCGCGGCTCGGACAGCAGCCGGCCGGTGCGCAGCAGCGTGATGCCGACGATGCGCCAGGCCACCCCGATGAAGAACACCACCAGCGCGAACTGCAGCGCCGGCCCGCGCGCGAAGCTGAGCAGGTCCATGGTCAGTCCTCCTTCTTCTGCGGATCGAGCGGCGCCCCGGCCAGCCTGGTTTGCCGCTGGCGCGACACCGCCGCGGCGCCCAGCCCGATGGCGCCGCCGACCACCGCGGCCGCGCCGACCAGCCTGGCGGCATCGCGCGGGGAAACGTTGCCGGCCCTGCCGAACGCCGCGGACGACAGCGGCGCGTAGAAGCTGCCCTTGTCCCAGAAGTTGGGCTCGGAGCAGCCGATGCAGCCGTGCCCCGACTCGACCGGCCAGCTGGTGCCGCCGTTCCACTTCACCGTGGCGCAGGCGTTGTAGGTGGTCGGGCCCTTGCAGCCCAGTTCGTACAGGCACCAGCCGTTGCGCGCGCCTTCGTCGTCAAAGGTCTTGGCGAACTTGCCCTCGTCGTAGAACGGCCGGCGATAGCAGCGGTCGTGGATCGTGTTGCCGAAAAACGTCTTGGGCCGGCCCAGCGCGTCGAGCTCGGGCAGCTTGCCCATCGCCACGAACTGGAACAGCGTGCCGGTGATGACTTCGGGCACCGGCGGGCAGCCCGATACGTTGACGATCGGCTTGTCGGAGATCACGTCGGACACCGGCACCGCGCCGGTCGGATTGGGCTTGGCCATCGGGATGCCGCCGAAGGCCGCGCAGGTGCCCAGGCTGATGATCGCGGCGGCGCCCTTGCTGACTTCGCGCATCGTGTCGAGGTAGCTCTTGCCGCCGGACGTGCCGTAGACGCCGCCGTCGGCGGCCGGGATGGCGCCGTCCACGATGACGAGGTACTGGCCGAAGTTTTCCTTCATGGTCTGCGCCAGCGCGCCCTCGGCCTGGTGGCCGGCCGCCGCCATCAGCGTGTGCTGGTAGTCGAGCGAGATGACGTTGAACAGCAGGTTCTCGATCGACGGCGAATAGGCGCGCAGCAGCGACTCGGCGCAGCCGGTGCACTCCTGGAACGACAGGTAGACCACCGCCAGGCGCCGCGCCGCGGCGGCCTGCGCCGCCAGCGCCCGGCCCATGCCGGCGGGCAGCGCCATCAGCGTGGCCATCGCCGTGCAGTACTTGAGGAACGCGCGGCGGCTGACACCGTTCTGGAGCAGCAGCTCGCCAATCGTGGGTTGCGTCATGGTGCGTTCTCCGGTGTCGCCGCGGACTGCGCGGCGCGGATGCGGTCACGCAGCGCACCCGCGCTGCGGCCGAGGTCTTCGGGGTCGGTGTTCAGGATGTCGGGCACGCGCGCGATCTCCAGCATTTCCGCGATGAGCTCGCCGCCGGCATCGCGGTGCTCGATCCACCACACGCCCGCCGCGCCGGTCTCGCGCACGCGCGAGACACCCTCGAGATCGAGCGTGACGTCGACCTCGCCATCGCCCAGCAGGGCCCGCAGGCGCTCGCGCTCGACCGGGTTCAGCGGCAGGCTGCGCAGGTCGATGGTGCGCGGCTCGCCGCCGGCGGCGAGCCGCTCGAGGCCCTGGATCACCTCCGACAGCACCGCGTTGACGCCCGCGGCCAGCCCGTAGCCGTGATCGAACGTCACGCGGATGTCGGCGAGGCGCACCGTCATTCGGCCCACCGCTGCGCGATCAAGCGCGCGCGCTCGCAGATGCCGGGCAGCGCGGCCGCCACCGGCGGCGACAGGGCCTCGCCCCAGTCGACGCGTTGCGGCTGCACCGTGATGAGCGCGCGGTGCCGCGGCAGCCAGTCCTGGAGGCGCGCCATCGCCAGCAGGTCGGCCAGACCGGCCTCGTGCACGCTGTTGCGCCGGCCGGCGCCGATCACACGGTCCATTTCATCGCCGAAGTAGACGTTCACCGCGCCGGGCGGCTCGCCCAGCTTGGCCGCGTCGATCACGAGCAGCGCGCGGGCGCCGTCGAAGTAATGCAACAGCGAGAAGTTCAGGGTGCCGGCGTCGAGCCACTCGATCTCGGGTTCCGGCACGGCGTCGCGCAGGCAGCGGATCGCGTGCACGCCGGCGCCGTCGTCGGCCAGCAGGCTGTTGCCGACGCCAAGCACGATGACTTTGCCGCGCGCGGCAGGAAGCGCCGCCACGGGCGGGTGGGCGGAACCGACGGCAGGTTGCGCGGAGTCGAGCATGATCGCCCCTGGTGAGTGGCCCATTACCTGCGTGTGCGCCGCCCGGTGCATTGACCTGAGTCAATGTCGGGCGGCTCCTCGCGCACCAGACTGGGGTCCGGAATCCCATCGGTGCCAGGCCCTTCATGCACGAGCTCGCCGTGTGCCAGGCCTTGTTGACGGAGGTGCAGCGCGTCGCCCGCGAGGCGCGCGCCGGCGCGGTGCGGCGCGTGGTGCTGCGCGTGGGCCCGCTGTCCGGCGTCGAGCCGCAATTGCTGGCACGCGCCTTCGACATCGCCCGCGCCGGCGGCATCGCGGCGCAGGCCGAGCTGCACATCGAGCCGGCCGCCGTGCGCGTGCGCTGCCTCGAATGCGACGCCGAGCAGGACGCGACCGCCCGCCGCCTGGTGTGCGGCCGGTGCGGCTCGTTCCGCACGCGCCTGCTCGCCGGCGACGAGCTGATCCTGCAACGAGTGGAGTTTGCCGCGGCGGCAGCCGCGGCCTGAAGCGGAGGCCTGCCATGTGCGATACCTGCGGCTGCAACGTGACCAAGGGCAACGCCCACCTGCTGAAGGACCGCCACGGCCATGACGGGCCGGCGGTCGACGTGCTCAAGCACCTGCTGCACGCGAACGACGAGCAGGCCGCCCACAATCGCGCGCACTTCGACCGGCACGGCGTGCTGGCGATCAACCTGATGTCCTCGCCCGGC
>JANNLM010000323.1:0-12263 GCA_031396825.1 Gammaproteobacteria bacterium
GCACCCGCTGCACCCGCTGCGGCCAAGGCCGCGGCTCCAGCCCCGGCACCGCGCCCGGCGATCGCCGGGGCGCGTGAGGAGCAGCGCGTACCGATGACACGCATCCGGGCGCGCATTGCCGAGCGCCTGATCGAGGCGCAGAACACCGCCGCGATGCTCACCTCGTTCAACGAGGTCGACCTCAAGGCCGTGATGGAACTGCGCGCCAAGTACAAGGAGAGCTTCGAGAAGGTCCACGGTGTGAAGCTCGGCTTCATGTCGTTCTTCGCCAAGGCGGCGGTCGAAGCGCTGAAGAAATTCCCGGTGGTCAACGCCTCGGTGGACGGCGGCGACATCATCTACCACGGCTACTACGACATCGGCGTCGCGGTCTCGACGCCGCGCGGCCTGGTCGTGCCGGTCGTGCGCGACTGCGACCAGCTGTCGATGGCGGACATCGAGAAGGCCATCGTCGCCTACGGCCAGAAGGCGCGCGACAACAAGCTGTCGATCGAGGACATGACCGGCGGCACCTTCACCATCACCAACGGCGGCACCTTCGGCTCACTGATCTCCACGCCGATCATCAACCCGCCGCAGAGCGCGATCCTCGGCATGCACGCCATCAACGATCGCCCGATGGTGGTGGGTGGCGAGATCGTGATCCGGCCGATGATGTACATCGCGCTGACCTACGACCACCGCATCATCGACGGCCGCGAGGCGGTGCTGTTCCTGAGGACCATCAAGGAAGGCCTGGAAGACCCGGCGCGGCTGCTGCTGCAGCTCTGAAGCGGGCGGGATTTGCAAGGGGCCGGACCTTTGTCCGGCCCTTTTATTTGGCGCCGTCGCTTCCATGTAAGTCCATGAATCGCAGGTACAATAGCGCCCGCCAAGAAGGGGAAAGCAATGAGCGAAAGCTATGACGTAGTGGTGGTCGGCGGCGGTCCGGCCGGCTATCCCGCCGCGATCCGTGCCGGGCAGCTCGGCATGAAGGTCGCCTGCATCGACGCGTGGCTCAACCGCGACAAGACGCCGGCCTTCGGCGGCACCTGCCTGAACGCCGGCTGCATCCCGTCGAAAGCGCTGCTGGAGTCGTCGGAGATCTGGCATCGCGCGCACCACGAGTTCGCCACGCACGGCGTCAAGGTCGGCGACATCAAGCTCGACCTGGCGCAGATGCTCAAGCGCAAGGACACCATTTCGCGCGCGCTGACCGGCGGCATCAAGACGCTGTTCGCCGCGAACAAGGTCACCGGCCTGTTCGGCACCGGCAAGCTGCTGGGCAAGGGGCAGGTCGAGTTCACCGCCCACGACGGCGCCAAGCAGACGCTCACGGCCAAGCACATCGTCATCGCCACCGGCTCCGAGCCGGTGAACCTGCGCGTCGCGCCCATGGACGGCGACCGCATCGTCGATTCCTGGGGTGCGCTGGAATTCGCCGAGGTGCCCAAGCGTTTGGGCGTGATCGGCGCCGGCGTCATCGGTGTGGAGCTGGGCAGCGTGTGGTCGCGCCTCGGCGCCAAGACCGTGCTGCTCGAGGCGCTGCCGAATTTCCTGCCGATGGTCGACGTGCAGGTGGCCAAGGAAGCGCAGCGCCAGCTGACCAAGCAGGGCCTCGACATCCGGCTCGGTGCCAAGGTCACCGGCGCCAAGGCCGGCAAGGGCGGCGTCACCGTCGAGTTCGAGCAGGACGGCAAGGCGCAGAAGGAAGAATTCGACAAGCTGATCGTCGCCGTCGGCCGCAAGCCGTACACCAAGGATCTGGGCTGCGACAAGGCCGGCGTCACGCTCGACGAGCGCGGCTTCGTCAAGGTCGACGCGCATTACAAGACCAGCGCGCCCGGCATCTACGCCGTCGGCGACGTGATCGGCGGGGCCATGCTCGCGCACAAGGCCATCGAGGAAGGCGTGGCGCTGGTCGAGCAGCTCGCCGGCCACCACACGCAGGTGAACTACAACGCGGTGCCCTCGGTCATATACACCGCGCCGGAAGTGGCGTGGGTCGGCAAATCGGAAGAGCAGGCCAAAGCTGAGGGATTCACCGTCAAGACCGGCGTCAGTTCGTTCATGTCCAGCGGCCGCGCCAAGGCGCTCGAGATGGCCGTGGGCTTCGTCAAGATCATCTCCGACGTGAAGACCGACCGCGTGCTCGGCGTGCAGATGGTCGGCCCGTACGTGTCCGAGCTGGTCGCCGAGGCGGTGCTGGCGCTCGAGTACGCCGCCACCACCGAAGACATCGTGCTGACCATGCACGCGCACCCGACGCTGTCCGAGACCTTCCACGACGCGGCGCAGCTGGTGGACGGCCGCGCCATCCATTCCGTGAACAAGCCCCCCCGCAAGACGTGAGGAAGTGATGATGCGAGCGTGTGTTGCCCTGTGCCTGGTCCTGGCCGCGACTGCCGCGCCAGCCGAACACGTCGACGTGAACCTGAATGACGAGACGTTGCGCGGTACCTACGGCGCCCCGATGACGGGCCGCCTCAACGGCGCGTACGAGCTCGGCGCGCTGCTGGGCGAGCGCAGCGATCGCAGCTTCCAGCAGCTGCACCTGGGCCTGCTGGCGACCGGCGACGCCGGCGCGCGCGACGCCAACGTCACCGCCGGCCTCGGCGGGCGGCTGTTCCTGCTCAACGGCGAGGGCAGCTCCGACGGCGGCGGCCTGGCGCTCGGCGGCATGGTCGAGGCGCGCCTGCCGGCCTTCAACCGCGTCGGCCTGATCGCCTACGCCTACGGCGCACCGGAGGCCTCGATCTTCGGCGACTTCGACGGCTGGTACGAGTACGCGGGCAGCCTCGATTACCAGGTGCTGCAGGGTGCCTCGGTGTACGTCGGCTTCCGCCAGGTCAAGGTGGACGTGGACAACGCCGGCACGTACACCGTCGACACCGGCTGGCATTTCGGCCTGCGCCTGAAGTTCTGACGGAGGCTCGCGGTGGGGCGCGGACCGAGCATTGAGAACCGCAAAGGCGCGGAGGACGCCCGCCGCGGCAAGCTGTTCACCAAGCTGATCCGCGAGATCACGGTGGCGGCGCGCGGTGGCGGCGACCCCGCCGGCAACCCGCGCCTGCGCGCGGCGGTGGACAAGGCGCTGTCGGCCAACATGACCAAGGACACGATCGAGCGCGCCATCAAGCGCGGCACCGGCGAACTCGGCGGCGAGCACGTCGAGGAAGCGCGCTACGAGGGCTATGGGCCCGGCGGCATCGCCATCCTGGTCGAGTGCGTGACCGACAACCGCACGCGCACCGTCGGCGAGGTGCGGCACGCCTTCACCAGGAACGGCGGCAACCTCGGCGCCGACGGATCGGTCGCCTACCTGTTCAAGCGCCTCGGCGTGTCCGGCTTTGAAAGCGGCGCCGACGACGCGCTGGCCGAGCGGATCCTCGAGGCTGCGCTGGACGCCGGCGCCGACGACGTCGTGACCCATGACGGCTACACCGAGGTGCTGTGCCAGCCGGAGGCGCTCGACGGCGTCAAGCAGGCGCTGGCAGCGAAGGGGCTTGCGCCCGCCAAGGCCGATATCTCCTGGCACGCCGCGACCACGATCGCGGTGCAGGGCGCCCAGGCTGAAGCCCTCACGGAACTGATCCACGCGCTCGAGGAACTGGACGACGTGCAGCACGTCCACACCAACGCCGCCTGGACGCGGACGGCATGACCGCGCCGCCGGCGGTGCGCATCCTCGGCATCGACCCCGGCTCGCGCATCACCGGCTACGGGCTGATCGAAGTGCAGGGCGCGCACAGCCGCTGCGTGGCGCAGGGCGTGATCAAGCTTTCCGGCGACCCACTCGAGCAGCGCCTGTTGCAGGTGCTGACCGGATTGCGGGCGCTGATCGCCGAGCACCGGCCCGGAGAAGTCGCGATGGAGCAGGTGTTCGTCAAGCGCAACGTGTCCAGCGCGCTGGTGCTGGGCCAGGCGCGCGGCGCGGCGCTGTGCGCCGTCGCCGAAGCCGGCTTGCCGCTGCACGAATACGCCCCCGCGAGCATCAAGCTGGCAATCGCAGGCAGCGGCCGCGCCGAAAA
Organism: Gammaproteobacteria bacterium; assembly: GCA_031396825.1. Taxonomy (GTDB): domain Bacteria; phylum Pseudomonadota; class Gammaproteobacteria; order Nevskiales; family Nevskiaceae; genus JACPFV01. Next base: position 4,011 of record JANNLM010000323.1, read on the forward strand.
GCCGCAGGTCCAGCGGATGGTCAAGGTATTGCTGAACCTGCCGGCGATTCCCGCCGAGGACGCGGCGGATGCGCTGGCTTGCGCCCTGTGTCACGCTCATGGCCGCACGCTGAAGCTGCGCACGCAGAAGGCTTTGCAGGGAACGCGATGATCGGACGGCTGACGGGCAGGCTGCTCGGCAAGGAACCGCCGTTGCTGTGGCTGGACGTCAACGGCGTCGGCTACGAGCTCGAAGCGCCGCTGTCCACCTTCTACAAACTGCCCGAAGCGGGGCAGGTTTTGTCGCTGCACACGCACCTGATCGTGCGCGAGGACGCGCAGATCCTGATCGGCTTCGGCAGCGCGGCCGAGAAAATCCTGTTCCGCCAGCTGATCAAGCTGTCCGGCGTCGGCCCGAAGAGCGCGCTGACCATCCTGTCCGGGATTTCCGTGGACGATTTCTGGGAAACGGTGCGCGCGCAGGACAGCGCCAAGCTCACACGCCTGCCGGGCATCGGCAAGAAGACCGCCGAGCGCCTGGTGCTCGAGCTCAAGGACAAGGCCGGCGAGCACGCCACGACGGTCAGCAGGGGAGGCGCGGTGGACGGCGCCGTGCCGCAGGCCGTCAGCGCGCTGGTGAACCTCGGCTACAAGCCGGCCGAGGCGCAGCGCCTGGCCGAGGCGGCCTATCGCGCCGGCGACGCCGCCGAGCAGGTCATCCGTGAAGCCTTGAAGCGGGCGCTGCGATGACCACGCCCAATCCCGAGCGGCTGATCGCGGCGGCGGCCACGCCGGACGAGCAGCGCGTCGACCGCCAGATCCGGCCCAAGACGCTGGCCGAGTACGTCGGTCAGGCGCCGGCGCGCGAGCGCCTGGGCATCTACCTGCAGGCCGCGCGCAAGCGCGCCGAAGCGCTCGACCACGTGCTGATCTACGGCCCGCCGGGACTGGGCAAGACCACGCTCGCGCACATCGTCGCGACCGAACTGGGCGTGAACCTGCGCCAGACCTCGGGCCCGGTGCTCGAGCGGCCGGGCGACCTGGCGGCGCTGCTGACCAACCTGGAACCGCGCGACGTGCTGTTCGTGGACGAGATCCATCGCCTGAGCCCCGTGGTCGAGGAAGTGCTGTACCCGGCGATGGAGGACTTCCAGCTCGACATCATGATCGGCGAAGGCCCGGCGGCGCGCTCCATCCGCCTCGACCTGCCGCCGTTCACGCTGGTGGGCGCCACCACGCGCGCCGGCGCCCTGACCAGCCCGCTGCACGACCGCTTCGGCATCGTCGAGCGGCTGGATTTCTATTCGACCGACGAGCTGTGCGCCATCGTGCGCCGCTCGGCCGGCATCCTGAAAGTCGCCATCGACGAGTCCGGCACACGCCAGATCGCCCAGCGCTCGCGCGGCACGCCGCGCATCGCCAACCGCCTGTTGCGCCGCGTGCGCGACTTCGCCGAGGTCAAGGGCACCGGCGCCGTCACGGCGACGGTCGCGACCGAGGCCATGGACCTGTTCGAAGTCGACGCCCATGGGTTCGACGTGATGGACCGGCGCCTGTTGATGGCCCTGATCGAGCGTTTCGACGGCGGCCCGGCCGGCATCGAGAGCCTGGCGGCGAGCCTGGGCGAGTCGCGCGACACGCTCGAGGACATCATCGAGCCGTACCTGATCCAGCAGGGCTTCCTCGAGCGCACGCCGCGCGGACGCGTGGCCGGGCGCAAGGCCTACGAGCACTTCGGGCTCAAGCCACCGGCGCGGCCGGCGGCGCCGGACCTGTTCTCCGGCAGCTGAGCCCCCAATCAAGACCCCCCAATCAAAACCAATAACCCCGTTCGCGCCGTGGCGACGTTCACCTTTCCAGTGAGGGTGTACTACGAGGACACCGATGCCTCGCGTGTCGTCTATCACGCGGCTTACGTGAAGTACTTCGAGCGGGCGCGCACCGAGTGGCTGCGGGCGCTGGGTTTCTCGCAGCACGAGCTGCACGACGAGCTCGGCGTGGTGTTCACCGTGGCCAACCTCTCGCTCGATTTCCTGCGCCCCGGGCGGCTCGACGATGAACTTCAGGTCGGCGTCAGTGTCGAGCAGGTACGACGGGCCAGCATCACCTTCCGCCAGGAGGCGCACCGGAAAGGAGAGGGCGCTCCGCTGGCGCGGGCGATGGTCCGCGTCGGCTGCGTGCATTACCAGACCTTCCGGCCGTGCCCGCTGCCGGAGGCCTTCATGAACCAACTCAACAAAACAGGCGGAACCCCTGCATGACCGCGCAACTCTCGCTGGGCCAGCTGGTGCTGCAGGCCAGCTTCACCGTCCAGGTGATCATGTTCCTGCTGTTGCTGGCCTCGGTCGTGTCGTGGGCCGTGATCTTCGGCAAGCGCCGCCTGCTGGGCCGCACGCGCAACGGCGCGGAGGGCTTCGAGCAGCGCTTCTGGTCCGGCGGCACGCTCGCCGACCTCTACGACAAGGTGCGCCGCGGCAAGGAGGACGAAGGCCTGGTCTCGGTGTTCGTCGCCGGTTACGAGGAGTTCACCCGCCAGCAGCAGCACAAGGTCGCGCCCGAGGACGCACTGGCCTCGGTGCAGCGCGTCATGCGCGTGGCGCTGGCGCGCGAGATCGAGCGGCTCGAGGGCGGGCTCGCGTTCCTGGCCACGGTCGGCTCGACCAGCCCCTACGTCGGCCTGTTCGGCACGGTGTGGGGGATCATGACCGCGTTCATCGCCATCGGGAATGTGAAGCAAGCGACGATTGCCATGGTCGCACCCGGGATTGCCGAAGCGCTCATTGCGACCGCAATGGGTTTGTTTGCCGCGATCCCGGCGGTCATTGCCTATAATTTTTTTACCAACCAGGTGGACCGCCTCGAGAACCGTTTCAACACGTTCTCCGAGGAGCTGACCGGCATCCTCGAGCGCGGCCTGCGCACCAGCCACGCCGCCGGAGGGCGCTGAAGTGCCGGCGCAGGGGGCGATCCGCAAGAAGCGGCGCCTGGCGCACGAGATCAACGTCGTGCCGTACATCGACGTCATGCTCGTGCTGCTGATCATCTTCATGATCACGGCGCCGTTGCTGACGCAGGGCATCTCGATCGACCTGCCGGACACCGGCGCCGAGGCGCTGCCGGGCTCCGACGAGCCGGTGACGCTGACGGTGGACGCCAAGGGCCGCTACTACGTGGACATCGGCGAGAACACCAGCAAGGCCCTGACCGACGATGAAGTGGTGCGCCGCGTGCGCACCTACCTGAAGGCGCGGCCCGACGGCATGGTGCTGATCAAGGGCGACACGCGGGTGGACTACGGCCGCGTCGCCTACGGCATGGGTCTGCTGCAGGAAGCCGGCGCGACCAAGATGGGCTTCGTATCCGAGCCGGTGCCGCGCAGGGAGCCGGCGAAAGCCTCCGAGGCGGAATGACGTTCCGGCTGCCACACCTGGTTGCGGCCCTCGCGCTGCACGTGCTGCTGCTGGGCCTCATGGTCAGCGGCGTGCAGTGCAGCGGCAAGACCCACCGGACGCCGGTGATCAACGCCGTGCTGCTGGACCCCAGCCGCCAGGAACTCGCGCAGCAGAAGCGCCGCGAGCAGCAGCGCCGCGAGGAAGAGGCGCGGCGCACGGAACAGAAACAGCTGGCCGAGGCAGCGGCGAGGAAGAAGAAAGAGGACGAGGCGCGCAAGGCCAGGCTGGCCGCGGACCAGAAGAAAGCCGCCGAGCAGAGGAAGGCGGCGGAGCAGAAGAAGGTGACGGAAAAACAGCGGGCCGAGGCCCAGACCCGGCTCGCCGCGGAGGAGCGCGCCCGGCTCGCCGCGGTCATGGCCGCCGAGGAGACGCAGCGCGCGGCCGACCGGGCGGCGGGCGAGCGCGACGCCAGGCTGGCGGAGTGGGCGATCGCGCTGACGCGGCATGTGGCCAGGAACTGGGTGCGGCCGTCAAGCGCCACCGGCGACTTCGAGTGCCGCGTCCGCATGCAACTTTTACCGGACGGCACGGTCACAAACGCCAAGATCGAGAAGAGCTGCGGCAGCGCCCAACTGGACAGGTCCGTGGAAGATGCGGTGTACCGTGCGTCGCCCCTGCCGAAGCCGTCGGACCCCTCGGTATTCGACCGCGACCTGACCATCCGATTTGTTCCAGAATCCTGATCCATGAAGAAAGCACTTGCAGGGATGATCCTTCTCGGCGCCTGCGCGCCGGCGCACGCCGGGCTCGAGATCACCGTGTCGGGAGGCGGGACCGCCGCCCGGCCGATCGCGATCGTGCCGTTCGCGCAGCCCGCGGACCTCGGTGCCGACCTGGCCGAGATCATCTCGTCCGACCTGGCCCGCAGCGGCCAGTTCGCGCCGAAGGCGCCGGCCGACATGCTGGAGAAACCGACCGACGCCGCCCAGGTCAATTACCGCAATTGGCGCGTGCTGAACGTGGACAACGTGGTGGTCGGTCAGGTGCGCCGCAGCAACGGCCGCCTGACGGTGCGTTTCCAGATCCTCGACGTGCTGCGCGCGCAGACGCTCGCCGTCGATGAGCGAATCGTGCCCGATCCGCGCCGGCTGCGGCCGGTGGCGCACCAGATCGCCGACATCATCTACGAGAAATTGACCGGCGTGCCTGGCTATTTCAACTCGCAGATCGCCTACGTCGCCGCCACCGGCTCGCTGAAGAACCGCCTGTTCCAGATCGTCATCGCCGACGCCGATGGCGTCAACCCGGTGACGGTGGCGACCTCGCGCGAGCCGCTGATGTCGCCGGCCTGGTCGCCGGACCGCACCCGCCTCGCCTACGTCGGCTTCGAAGGCGGGCGATCGGCGGTCTACGTGCATACGCTCGCCAGCGGTGAGCTCAAGCGTTTCGTGCAGGAGCGCGGTATCAACGGCGCGCCGGCGTGGTCGCCGGATGGACGCCAGCTGGCGGTGACCCTGTCGTTCGAGCGCAACCCGGACATCTACGTGATGGACGTCGCGACCGGCGTACGGCGCCAGCTGACGCAGCACTTCGCCATCGACACCGAGCCGGCGTGGTCGCCGGACGGCAAGCAGCTCGCGTTCACCTCGGATCGCGGCGGCCAGCCGCAGATCTATGTGGTCAGCGCCGCCGGCGGCGACGCCCGGCGCGTCACCTTCGAGGGAAAACAGAATTTGCGCGCGCGTTATTCGCCGGACGGCAAGCTGCTCGCGCTGGTCAATGTGGATGAAACGGGCTATCGTATCGGCGTGCTGGATCTCGCCTCGCGAGACCTGCGAATCCTCAGCAGCGGACCTCTCGATGAAAGCCCCAGCTTCGCGCCGAACGGCGCGGTCGTGATTTATGCGGCGCAAGGACGGCAGGGAGCCGAACTGGCCACAGTGTCGGTTGACGGCCGCATCCGCCAACGCCTGAGCCAGCCAGGTGACGTACGTGAACCCACCTGGTCTTCCCTGATCCGATGAGACCGCAAACGGTAACCCCAGAAGGAGCAACACCATGAAGGACTTCGTGAAGAGCATCGCGCTCGCCGGCTTGCTGACGTTGGCAGCCTGCGCCAAAGACACCACACGCCCGGCCGACGAAACCCCGCCCGCCGACACCGGCACGTCCTCGACCACCACGCCTTACAGCGGGCCGAGCGCCGGCGACAGCGTCAGCTCCGCGGCCGCGAGCATGCCGAACCTCCGCGTCATCTACTTCGAATTCGACAGCAGCGCGCTCAACGGCGAAGGCCAGACCCTGGCCGACGGCTGGGCGGCCTACCTGTCGGCCAATGCCAACGCCAAGGTGCGCCTCGAGGGCCACTGCGACGAGCGCGGCACGCGCGAGTACAACGTCGGCCTCGGCGAGCGGCGCGCCAACGCCGTGCTGCAGGCCCTGACGTCACGCGGCGTCTCCGAGCGCCAGATCAGCGTGTCGAGCTTCGGCGAGGAGCGTCCGGTCACGGAAGGCCACGACGAGGCGGCCTGGCAGCAGAACCGCCGCGTCGAGATCGCGAACTAAGTCGCAGTCGGGCATGGGCGTGCGCGGAACCTGGCTGCTGGCCGCGGCCCTGCTGGCCGGCTGCCAGGAGTTCGGCGGCATCCTCGGCGGCGGCGAGGCGCCGCAGAGCCCGCGCGAGCAGCGTCTGCAGGCGATCGAGGCCAGGCTGGCGGAGGTCACGCGCAAGCTCGAAAACCTGACCCTGGCGGCCCAGGGGCAGAACCTGGCGCGCCTCGAAACCGAGGTGCGCGGGCTGCGCGGGGAGGTGGAGAAGCTGCGCTTCGACTTCGACACCTCCGAGGTGCGCGCGCGCGACCTGTACGTCGACCTCGACAAGCGCCTGGCCCGCATCGAGAACCAGGGCGGGGCACGGCTCTCCCTGGAGCCGCGCCTCTCCCAGTCTCCGGCCGGGCAGGACGAGGAGGCGACGTACTCGGCCGTGTTCGAGCAACTCAAGGCCGGCAAGTTCGACGACTCGATCAAGGGCTTCCGCGGCGTGCTCAACCGCTGGCCGCAGGGGCGCTACGCCGACAACGCCTGGTACTGGCTCGGCGAGTCGTATTACGCCAAGAAGAACCTCGACAGCGCGGCTGACAGCTTCCGCACGCTGCTGACGCAGTTTCCGGACAGCGCCAAGGCGCCCGACGCCCTGTTCAAGGTCGGTGTGTGCCAGTTCGACCAGAAGCAGCGCAACGAGGCGCGGGCGACCTGGCTGAAGGTCGTGTCCGAGTACCCGACCAGCAGCGCCGCCGGGCTGGCCCGGCAGCGGCTGGAACAGACCAAGTAGCCGTGGGCAAGGCGGCGCGCCGGCCGCATCCATCCGCCGAGGCGGCGCGGCTCAAGATCACCGAAGTGTTCCTGTCGCTGCAGGGCGAGACCTCGCTCGCCGGCTGGCCGACCGTGTTCATCCGCCTGACCGGCTGCCCGCTGCGCTGCCAATACTGCGACACCGCCTACGCCTTCCATGGCGGGCAGTGGCGTACGCTCGACCAGGTGCTGGACGAGACGCGTGCGCACGGCGTGCGGCACGTCTGCGTCACCGGCGGCGAGCCGCTGGCGCAGAAGCCGTGCCTCGAGTTGCTGACGCGTCTGTGCGACGCCGGCCACGTCGTCTCGCTCGAGACCAGCGGCGCCATGGACGTGGCCTTGGTCGACCCGCGCGTGGCCCGCATCGTCGACCTCAAGACGCCGGGGTCGAAGGAAGTCGGGCGCAACCGCTGGGAGAACCTGCCGCTGCTCACCGCCAACGACCAGGTCAAGTTCGTGCTGTGCGACCGCGCCGATTACGACTGGGCGCGGCAGGTCGTCGACCAACACGGCCTCGCGCAGCGCCTGACCGTGCTGTTTTCGCCCAGCTTTGACCAATTGCCGGCGCGCGAGCTGGCCGACTGGATCGTCGCCGACCGCCTGCCGGTGCGCTTCCAGGTGCAGTTGCACAAGCTGCTGTGGGGCAACGAGCGCGGGCGATGACGACGCGCAGCAAGGGGGGCAGGGGGCGCTCCAAGGCGGTCGTGCTGCTGTCAGGCGGGCTCGACTCGGCCACGGCCCTCGCCATCGCCGGCGCCCGCGGCCACGGGCTCCACGCGCTGTCGATCGCCTACGGCCAGCGCCACGTCGCCGAGCTCGATGCCGCGCGGCGCGTCGCCCAGGCCTTCAAGGTGCGCAAGCACCTGGTCATCGACGTCAACCTCGACGCGGTGGGCGGCTCGGCGCTGACCGACCGCTCCATCGCCGTGCCAAAACGCGCCACCCGGGGCATTCCGGTGACCTACGTGCCGGCGCGCAACACGCTGTTCCTCGCGCTGGCGCTGGGCTGGGCCGAGGCGCTGGGCGCGCGCGACATCTATATCGGCGTCAACGCCGTGGACTATTCCGGCTACCCGGACTGCCGGCCGGAGTTCATCCGGGCGTTTCAGGCGCTGTCGCGGCTCGCCACCAAGTCGGGCGTCGAGAGCGGCAAGGGCTTTCGCATCCACACGCCGCTGATCCGCTGGAGCAAGGCGCGCATCATCCGCCGCGGCGCGCGCCTCGGCGTGGATTACGGCCTGACGGTGTCGTGCTATCAGGCCGACGCGCGCGGGCGGGCGTGCGGGCAGTGCGATTCCTGCCGCCTGCGGCGCGAGGGCTTCGCGGCCGCGGGCCTGCCGGACCCAACGCGCTACGCGTAGGAATGGTGGGTCGTGTTGGAATCGAACCAACGACCAACTGGTTAAAAGCCAGCTGCTCTACCGACTGAGCTAACGACCCGGGCGAGGGCGCGCATCTTAGCGCGCTCGACAGGTCAGCGATCGCGGAACTGCGACTCGATCTGCTCGTTCTGGCCTTTCACGTCCACGCA